>JBEOKH010000075.1:0-1596 GCA_040275625.1 Thauera sp.
GGCGGCGATCCTGCTGGCGATGAAACCCGATGGCCGCGGCCTCACCGTGGTCGGCGACGACGCGCAGTCGATCTACGCCTTCCGCGGCGCCACGGTGCGCAACATCCTCGACTTTCCCGCTGCCTTCGCGCCGCAGGCGCGGGTGGTGACGCTGGAGCGCAACTATCGGTCGACACAGCCCATCCTGGATGCCGCCAATGCGGTGATCGCGCTCGCCGCCGAGCGCTTCGCCAAGAACCTGTGGTCCGACCGCGCCTCGGCGCAGCGTCCGCGCCTCGTCGCGGTCAAGGACGACGCCGACCAGGCCGCCTTCGTGGTCGACACCGTGCTGGCGCGGCGCGAGGAAGGGCTTGGGCTCAAGCAGCAGGCGGTGCTGTTCCGCGCCTCGGCGCACAGCGCACGCCTCGAGATCGAGCTCACCCGGCGCAACATCCCGTTCGTGAAGTACGGCGGGCTCAAGTTCCTCGAGGCCGCCCACGTCAAGGACGTGCTTGCCCTGCTGCGCTGGGCGACCAACCCGCGTGACCGCATCGCGGGCTTTCGTGCCATCCAGCTGCTGGCGGGCATCGGGCCGAAGACCGCCGGCCGCGTGCTCGACAACGTCTGCGGCGCACCGCCGGGCTGCACGCTGCTCGGCGAGCAGCCGGTGCCCGACGCGGCGCGCGCCGGGTGGCTCGAGTTCGCCGCGCTGGTCGACCGCCTCGTCGGCCGGGAGGAAGCCTCGACCGCCGCATTCGCGCCTGCCGGCGCTCCTACGCGAACCACCACGGCTACGTCGGATGTGGGAGCGGCGGCAGCCGCGAACACGGCCAACGGAGAGGTGATGCACGGGCGAATCTCGACCGCCGCATTCGCGCCTGCCGGCGCTCCTGCGCGAACCACCACGGCTACGTCGGATGTAGGAGCGGCGGCAGCCGCGAATGTCCGTGCGAAGGCTCATGCGGACGGCGCGGGCGCTGGCCTGCCGTGGCCGGCGGACTTCGAGCTCGCCTGCCGCTGGTACGAGGCGCAGATGCCGCGCCTGTATGACGACTTCGCGCTGCGCGCGCTCGACATCCAGCAGCTCGCCCGCATCGCCGACACCAGCCCGAGCCGCGAGCGCTTCCTCACCGCGCTCACCCTCGATCCGCCCAGCGCTACCAGCGGCGAGGCCGGCATGCCCTTGCTCGACGAGGACTATCTGATCCTGTCGACCATCCACTCGGCCAAGGGCCAGGAGTGGAGCGCGGTGACCGTGCTCAACGTGGTCGACGGCTGCATTCCGTCCGATGTCGCCACCCGTGACAGCGCCGAGATCGAGGAGGAGCGCCGCCTGCTCTACGTGGCGATGACGCGCGCGAAGGACGCGCTCGACCTCGTCGTGCCGCAGCGCTTCTACGTCACCCAGCAGGCCGGATTCGGCGACCGCCATGTGTATGCCGGGCGCACGCGCTTCATCCCCAACCGCCTGCTCGGGCGTTTCCAGCAGATGAGCTGGCCACCGCCCGCGCCCGCGCTGCAGGGTTCGCCGGCGTCACGCCAGGCGGCCCTCGACCTGGCGGCGAAGATGCGCGACATGTGGCGTTGACCGCGAGGCGAGCGCAGTGGCTGGCTCGC
>JBEOKH010000076.1:0-14156 GCA_040275625.1 Thauera sp.
CGCCGCGGGCGGGGGGGCGGAGTCGCTGCGTGCGTGGCTGGTGGCGCAGGCGCGCTATCACGGGGTGGAGAATCGGGGCGCCGCCGCGCCTTCCCTGTAGGCGGGGCGCGTGCCTCGGGGCGGCGCGATGCGCCGCCTGATGCCGGGGCGGCGCGGTGCGTCCGCAGGCAGGAGCGCGCTTCCGTGCTGCGGGTGAGCTCGAGCGGGCCGAGTGGTCATCGGTTCGCAACAAGCGGATACAATCGCGGCTCTTTTCCCTGGAATCGCAAACATGCAAGCGACCGTCGACTGGATCAACGGCTGGGTGTGGAGCCCGGCGCTCGTCTATCTGTGCCTGCTCGTGGGTCTCTACTTCTCGATCCGAACCCGCTTCATGCAGGTCCGCCACATGGGCGAGATGGTGCGCGCGATGTTCCGCGGCAAGAGCTCGGCCGCCGGCGTGTCGTCCTTCCAGGCGCTGACGATCGCGCTCTCCGGCCGGGTCGGCACCGGCAACATCGCCGGCGTCGCCACCGCGATCGGCTTCGGTGGTCCGGGCGCGATCTTCTGGATGTGGATGGTGGCCTTCCTCGGTGCGGCCACCGCCTATATCGAGTCGGCGCTCGGCCAGATCTACAAGACCGAGCATCATGGTCTTTACCGCGGCGGTCCGGCCTACTACATCGAGAGGGGCCTGGGCTGGCGCGTCTATGCGATCGTGTTCGCGGTCGCCACCGTCATCGCCTGCGGCCTGCTGCTGCCCGGCGTGCAGACCAACAGCATCGCCGCCAGCATGGAGAACGCCTTCGGCGTCGCGCCTGCGGTCACCGGCACCATCATCGTGATCCTGCTCGGCCTGATCATCTTCGGCGGCGTGCGTCGCATCGCTCAGGTCACTCAGGTCGTGGTGCCCTTCATGGCGCTCGGCTACATCCTCGCCGCGGCGGTGGTGGTGGCGCTCAACGTCGAGAAGGTCCCGGAGGTCTTCCGTCTGATCCTGTCGTCCGCGTTCGGCATGGATGCCGGCTTCGGCGCGATGATCGGCCTCGCCATCCAGTGGGGCGTCAAGCGTGGCGTGTATTCGAACGAAGCCGGCCAGGGGACCGGCCCGCACGCGGCCTCCGCCGCGGAAGTGCCGCACCCGGCCGCGCAAGGCCTCGTGCAGGCGTTCTCGGTCTATATCGACACCCTGTTCGTGTGCTCGGCGACCGCCTTCATGGTGCTGATCACCGGCACCTACAACGTCACCGGCGCGGACGGTCAGCAGGTGTTCACCGGCCTGGCCAATATCGCCACCGGCACCGGCTTCACCCAGGCGGCGATGGAGCAGGTGCTGCCTGGCTTCGGCTCGATGTTCGTCGCGGTCGCGCTGTTCTTCTTCGCCTTCACCACGGTGATCGCCTATTACTACATTGCTGAGACCAACGTCGCTTACCTGACGCGCAACCTGCGTTCCGATGCGCTGATCTTCGTGCTGCGCGTGGCACTGATCGCTTCCGCGCTGTACGGCTGCGTGCGCACCAGCGACCTCGCCTGGGGCCTCGGCGACATCGGTGTCGGCATCATGGCGTGGCTCAACATCATCGCCATCCTCGTGCTGCAGAAGCCGGCCCTGCTGGCGCTGAAGGACTACGAGGCGCAGCAGGCACAGGGCCGCATCGAGCCACAGTTCGACCCGCGCGCGCTCGGTATCGACAAGGCCGAGCTGTGGGTGAAGCTCGCCGATCGTCGCAAGCGCGAGGCTTGATCGCTCCCGCGACCTCCTGGAGCGACCGCCCGCCGGCACTGGGCTATAGTGTTGGCGGGCGTTTTTCATTCGGAAGCTTCAATGCAGATTGTTCTCATCAGCGGCCTGTCCGGCTCGGGCAAGAGCATCGCGCTCAACGTGCTGGAGGACGCCGGCTTTTACGTTGTCGACAACCTGCCGGCCGTGCTGCTGCCGCAACTGGTCGCACACCTGCACGGCGCAGGCTGGCGGCGGGTGGCGGTGGCGATGGACATGCGCTCGGGCTCGAGCATCGCAGCCCTGCCGCAACAGGTCGAGGCCCTGCGCGCCACGGTGCGGGACCTGCGCTTCATCTTTCTCGAGGCGCGCGATGATGCGCTGATCGCACGCTTTTCGGAGACGCGACGGCGTCATCCGCTCGCGGTCGATGGGACGACGCTCGAAGAAGCGATCCAGCGCGAGCGTGGCGCGCTTTCCGCGATTGCCGAATTCGGTCATCGCATCGACACCAGCGACCTGCATCCGAACACGCTGCGCGCCTGGGTGAAGGACTTCATCCACATGGCGCCGACCGAAGGAATGACGCTGATGTTCGAGTCCTTCGGCTTCAAGTACGGCATTCCGCTTGACGCCGACCTGGTGTTCGATGTCCGCTGCCTGCCCAACCCGCACTACGATCCTCGCCTGCGCCCGCTGACCGGGCGCGACCAGCCGGTGATCGAATTCCTGCAGAGCGTCCCCGAGGTTGGGCGGATGGCGCAGGACATCCACGATTTCGTCGCCAGGTGGCTGCCGGCCTACCTGCGCGACAATCGCAGCTATCTGACCGTGGCGATCGGCTGTACCGGTGGCCAGCATCGCTCGGTGTATATCGCGGAATGGCTCGGTGAGCGCTTCCGCAGCCAGGTCGACGTCATCGTTCGCCATCGCTCCGCGGCCCGCCGGGCGGCCGACCGCGCCGCGGGCAAGGTGGATGCGCCTGGAGCCGGGAACGGGCAGTGAAGCTGGGCCTCGCAGGCTGGTGGGCGTTGCTGCGCCCCGGTGACGTGGTGGTGGCGGCGGCCGGGCTCTGCGTGTGCGCTTACGCGGTACTGAGCCTGTGGCGTGGCGGGGCGCCCGATGGTGCGGTGATCCGTGCGGCTGGCAAGGTGGTGGCGGAGGTGGACCTCGCGCGCGCGCGGATGATCGAAGTGCCCGGCCCGCTCGGCGTGACCGTGGTCGAGATCCGCCCGGGGCGTGCGCGCGTCGCGTCAGATCCGGGGCCGCGCCAGTATTGCGTGCGCCAGGGCTGGTTGACCCAGGCCGGCGCGGTGGCGATCTGTGCCCCCAACCAGGTGAGCCTGAGCCTGAGCGGGCGCGCGGCGGACTATGACTCCCTCAACTATTGAACTCACCCCCAGCGCGGAAGACCGCCGCATCGCCCGCCATGCGGCGGCGGCGATCGTGCTCACCGTCGCCGAGGCGGCGATTCCGCTGCCGCTGCCGGGCGTCAAGCCCGGGCTCGCCAACATCGTCACGCTGGTTGTGCTGGCGCGCTGGGGCTGGCGCGAGGCGGTCTGGGTGGCGCTGCTGCGCGTGCTCGCCGGCAGCCTGCTGCTCGGCCAGTTTTTCGCGCCGAGCTTCTTCCTGAGTCTGGCGGGTGCGCTCGCGAGTCTGCTCGTGCTTGGCATGGCGATGCATTTGCCGCCGCGCTGGTTCGGCCCGGTGAGCCACAGCATCCTTGCCGCCTTCGCTCACATCGGGGCGCAGCTCGTGGTGGCGCGGTTGTGGCTGGTGCCGCACGACGGCGTGTTTTACCTGACGCCGGTGTTCGCGCTCGCCGCGGTGGTGTTCGGCTTGATCAATGGCCTGGTGGCCGCGCGCCTGCTGCAGGAACTGGCGGACGGCGGCCAGGAAAAGCCGGCGGAACGCTGAGCGCGCCGCGCCGTCCAACCGGGCACAGCCGGCGAGGGTTTGCCGGCGCAGCGGATGGAGGCGCGGGATGCGCGGAACGTGGTGGAAGTGGCTGAGCGCCGTGCTGGCGATCGTCTGCGGGCTGGTGTTCGGCTGGATCGCCGGCGCGGGCCTGGTGCAGGCCGCGCCCCTCGCGGCGATGAACGCGCCGCCCGCTGTGCAGGCGGCGCAGGGATGGGTGGGGAGCGATCAGCCGCGGCGCGCGTTGAGCCACTCAAGTGCGCGCTTCCAGCCGTCTGCCGCCGCGGCCGGTCGATAGCTCGGTCGGTAATCGGCGTGGAAGGCGTGGGGGACGTCGGCATAGAGCTGAATGGTGCTCGGGCTGCGGGCTGCCGCCAGTGCAGCCTTCATCTGTTCGACGTCGGCGACCGGGATGCCCTGATCCTGCCCGCCGTAGAGGCCGAGTACCGGTGCGTGCAGCGCACCGGCGACGTCGAGCGGATGGCGCGGGGTCAGCGTCGAGGCGGTGCCGGTGAGCCGGCCGTACCAGGCCACGCCCGCCTTCAACGCCGGGTTGTGTGCGGCGTAGAGCCAGACGATCCGCCCGCCCCAGCAGAAGCCGGTGATCGCCAGCCGCTCCGCGTCGCCGCCCTGCGCTGCAGCCCAGGCGGCGCAGGCGTCGAGGTCAGCCATGACCTGGGCGTCGGGAACCTTGGCGACGATGTTCTGCAGGATGTCGGGGATGTTCTGCAAGGTGCGCGGGTCGCCCTGGCGGAAGAACAGTTCGGGCGCGATCGCCAGGTAACCCTGGTGGGCGAACCGCCGGCAGACGTCGCGGATGTATTCATGGACGCCGAAGATCTCCTGCACCACGAGGACGATCGGCAGCTTGTCGCCGCTCGCCGGGCGTGCGAAATGAACTGGCAGGCTGCCGCCTTCCACGGCGATGCTGGCGTCGCCGGTGGCGAGCCCGGTGGTGGGGGTGCTGATCACGGTGCTGGCGTGGACCGGCTGAACGGCGAGCGCAAAGCCGGCGGCGGCGAGCGTGGCAACGAACCCGCGGCGGTCGAGCCGGGTCGCGGGCAGGAGGCTTTTGAGCTGGTCGTGGTCGTCGGTCGTGTGGCTGATGGTGGCTGTCATGGTGTCGTTCTCCTCTGGCGCAGCATGGCCTTGTCTTGTGGCGCGTGCTGGTTCGCGGTCGCGCCCGGTAGAGACAGCGCCGAGTTGGTGCGCGTTCCGCGCCTGGAGGGGGGGCGACGAAGGGCGGGCGTGCGGGATCGGAACGGGTGACCCCAGTCCAGCTAAAAAAGCTCGCGGCGCAAGCCGCGAGCTTTCAAGGTGCCGCTTTGCTGCGATCGCGCTGGATCGCGATGTACGGGCTCAGCGCCGGCGCTGCGGGGGCGCGGCGCTCGCGCCGGCGGGACGGCCGGGCAAGTGACGGAAGGTGATGCGGCCCTTGCTGAGGTCGTAGGGCGACATTTCCAGCGACACATTGTCGCCGGCGATGATGCGGATGTGGTGCTTGCGCATCTTGCCGCCGGAGTAGGCGATCAGGTTGTGACCGTTATCGAGCGTCACGCGGTAGCGGCCGTCGGGCAGCACCTCGGTGACGGATCCGTGCATTTCGATGAGTTCTTCCTTGGCCATGTCGGGGCTCCTGTAGTTTGTTCCGGCTCCGGCGTGTGTGCCGGGCAGGAAAAGGCCTGCTCCGCCGCGGGCGGGCCTGTGGAGGCCGACTGCGATGCTGTGGCGCAGCAGCGACCGGGAAAAGCGGCACCTGGTCGGCGGGCCGGCTGAAAAATGCTGCGGTTGCGCGCCTCTTGCAGACGCAAGAGGCGCGCTGCGAAGGCGAGATTGGAGCGAATACGCGTGGCGCTCGGGATCGCTGCGCGGGTGACGATGACACCGTGCGTCATCGCACGTGTCGCCCGGATTGAATGCGCGCATCCACATCCGGATTTTTGTTCGATCGAGACTATATCATTTCAGGCTTTCGCCGTCCATGCGTCTGCTGCGCTGCGTCATCCAGCATGCCGTCGTAACAGGCGATCGAGCTGGTTCGCGAACGTCTTGCCGTCCGCAGCCGAGAATGCCGCGGGCCCGCCGGTGTCGACGCCGGTGGCGCGCAGGGTGTCCATGAAATTGCGCAGGTCGAGCAGCTCGCGGATGTTATCGCGGGTGTAAGGCTCCCCGCGCGGCGACAGGGCGATGGCGCCCTTCGCCACCACCTCCGCGGCGAGCGGGATGTCGGCGGTGATCACCAGGTCCCCGGGCTCGACATGGGTGGCGATGTACTTGTCGGCCTCGTCGAATCCGCCGGGCACCTGGATCATCCGGATCGATGGTGACGCGGGCGTGCGCAGGAACTGGTTGGCGACCAGCGTGAGCGGGTGCTGCGTGCGCCCGGCGGCACGGAAGAGCATGTCCTTGATGATCACCGGACAGGCATCCGCATCGACCCAGATGTGCATGGCGGGAGGTCCTGTTGCGGGCGGCAGATGGTGCGAGAAAAATGCCCGGATCGAGATCCGGGCGCTGGCGGGCGACGCCTGGCAAGCCGTGCTGGAGCCGGACCGCCGTGCGGCTCGTCACATCAGACGAGGACAAAATCAGCGTGGGTCAGCGATGGCAGGGTGCCGATCAGGGCGATCTGGACCGAAGCACCCGCACCGCTGCCATCGGCATCGTAGAACAGCTTGCCGGTGTCGGTCTCGTAGACGATGTAGTCGTTGCTGTCAGAGGCGCGGCCGGTGCTGTTGGCCGTGAACTTGTCCGCGCCGATGACGCCTGTCGTGGTCGCGCCGAACCTGGTGAAGATCGCGTTCTCGAGCTGGATGGTGTCGTCTGCAGCCACGAAGTCCCTGATCTGGTCGACGTTGGTCGAGGCGTTGAGCGCGGTGTCGAGACGGAACAGGTCCGTGCCGCTGCCGCCGTTGAGGATGTCGTTGCCCGTGCCGCCGCGCAGCAGGTCGTTACCGCTGTCGCCATACAGCGTGTCGGTGCCGCCGTTACCGACAAGTACGTCGTTGCCGGCAAGGCCGTGCAGCTTGTTCGCTGCGGCGTTGCCGGTGAGCGTGTTGGCGCCGGTGTTGCCGATGCCGTGCAGGGCAACGGTGGCGGAGGTGCTGCCGAGGGTGAGGTTTTCGATGCCGGAGAAGGTGATGTTCCTGATCAGCCCGGACACCGTGCCACCCAGGGAGGCAGTGCTTGCAGTCGCCATGTTATAGACGACGGTATCGACGCCGCCCCATTCGGAGGCCGCATCTTCGATGACCCTGTCGAGATTCGAGTCGACGTGATACAGATCGTTTTCGTCTCCGCCGAGCATGGTGTCGTTACCCGTGCCGCCATCGAGGGTGTCGTTGCCGGCACCGCTGCTCAGCCGGTCATTGCCGGCGTAGCCGTAGAGCTTCTCGCTGGCATCACTATCGTAGGTCAGGCCGATCTTGTTGCCGAGGCTGTTGCCCCTGGCGGTGAAGGTCGAGTCCTCGTAGTAACTCATGTAAACGTCGATCTTCATGTTCTCGACGTTTGCACCCAGCGTGTAGCTGGTGAAGGTGCCCGAGGCGAGGACCTCGACGGTATCGCGTGAGCCCTGAGCAGACAGCTCGGTGACCTGGTCGGCTGCGCTATCGACCACGTAGTAATCGTCACCCGTCCCGCCCAGCATCTTGTCGGCCCCAGACTCGCCGTCGAGAAAATCGTTGCCAGCGCCGCCCGTCATCAAGTCGCTGCCGTCACCGCCCATGAGCTCGTCGTTGCCATTGCCGCCGTCGAGCGTATCGTTGCCCGCGCTCGCGCCGGGTTCGCCCATGTAACCCGAGTACCAGCCGTCGCCCATGAGGAAATCATCCCCGTCGCCACCCGCCAGCTTGTCGTTGCCTGCGAAGCCCACCATTTCGTCACCGTATGCGCTTCCGGTGATCACATCGTTGTGGGCGTGAAGGTAGGTCGCGGCCCGGTACCAGGCGGATGCCATGGCATCGTCGGCGTCCATGGCCTCGGACAGCCCGCGCAGCGACAGCCCGGTGGCGAAGCTGCCGGTCTGGCTCAGCACCGCCCTGGGCGTGCCGGACTCGCCGTCGACCGTGAACAGCTTGAAACCGGTGATGGTGCCGGCCAGCGTGTTCAGATTGAAACCCGAGCCGGTGAGCTCGAGCAGATGATTGCCGCTCTCGAGCGTGATCTTCGTGCTCGCGATCGAGCTGAGCACCGGGCTCTCACCATAAAAGAGGTCGTAAATGTCGAACTGCTGGGCGCTGCTGTAGCTGACTGTGGCCATGGCATTCTCTGGGTGTGATGAAATTGAGCGGAGGTCGCCGCGGCGCTGCGGTATCCGTGCCGTTCCGCAGCGGTCAAGGGCGGGCAGGCTAGCTATCCGGATGACATCCGTCAGCAGATTTTTGCGGGCGTTTGTGCAGTAGTGCTTCGTGGCCGGCATTCTGTCGCCGCCGACGGTCTGCCGCTGTGCGCGGGAGCAGGCGCTACGGGGGAGCGCGGGGGTGCTGCGGGGAGGGAGGATGGTCGCCTTGTAGACGGCCCGAACGGCAAAAAGGCCAACCTTGCGGTTGGCCTTTTTGCCTGATGCTGCTTGAGTTCTTGGTAGGCCGTGCGGGATTCGAACCTGCGACCAACGGATTAAAAGTCCGCTGCTCTACCAGCTGAGCTAACGACCCAAAAGCGAGGCCGAATGATAGTGGCCCGGTGCCCGTGCGTCAAGTCTAGGCGGGTTCTTGCGTCTCCGTTGCGCCAGGCTCAGCGGGTCAGGGTTCGCGCGTCATCAGCCAGTACTGGAGTTTCATTGTCGCGGTGGCGCCGGCGACGATGGCCAGGGTCGATAACGCGGCACCGAGGGCCAGTGTAGACAGACCCGAGACGCCCTGGCCGAGCGTGCACCCGAGTGCGGTGACGCCGCCAAAGCCCATCAGCAGGCCGCCGGCGATGTGGCGCACGAGGTCGCCGGCGTCGCGGAAGCTCTCGATGCGAAAGCTGCGGGTGGCGAGCGCCATCGCGGCAGCGCCGGCGATCACGCCGAGGGCGCTGGCGATGCCGAAGCTCATCTTCCGGCTGGCGTCGCTCCACAACAGCAGCAACTCCAGCGTGTACGCGTGCGGAGCGACGAAGCTGAGCGATTCGGCGCGGCCGCTGTTGGTGGCGAGGAAGACCTCTTCCAGCGTATCCGGGTGTTCGCCAATGTGGCCGAGATGGCCGGTGACGTACCAGCCGGCGACCACAGCGAGGCCGACGAAGAGCCCGCCGAGGAGCACTTCCGCGCGGCGCACGTCACGACTGGCGAGCGCCCAGGCAAGCAGGCCGCCGCCGGCGGATGTGGTGGCGGCGAGCAGCGCGCTGCGCGCATCGAGCCCGCCCGCAGCAAGGAAGGCGGGCAGGGTCTGAGCGTGCGGGAGCTGCAACGCCACCGGATCGAGCAGCGTCACCCGCCATACGCCGCTGAGGCCGCGCAGCGTCATCGAGGCGCCGATGGCGAGGAACGCGAACACCACCACCGACTTCAGGTTGCCACCGCCGATGCGGATCAGCGTCTTGCCGGCGCAGCCCGAGGCGAGCGTCATGCCGACGCCGAAGGCGAATCCGCCCACCAGATGCGACAGCCAGGGCAGGCGGCTGCCGGTGTAGATCGTCTTCGCCGGGTCGAAGAGGCCGAGCGCCTGCAGTGCGCCGGTGCCCACGATGGCGACGGCGACGGCGAGCGCCCACATCCGCATCCGTGTCCAGTCGCCGATGTTCACCACGTCGGAGACTGCGCCCATCGTGCAGAAGCCGCTGCGCTGGCTGGCGGCCCCGAACACGGCGCCGATCGCGAAGCCGAGCCAGACGATGGTTGGCGCGGAGACGAGGGCGTGGTTCATGGCGCGGCCAGCGGTGATCAGGCCGGGCGGTTCTGGTAGGGCGTGGGATCGGGTACGCCGGCAGCGGCGAAGCCGGCCGCGCGCAGGCGGCAGGCCTCGCAGCGGCCGCAGGCGCGACCGTCATCGGCAGCCTGGTAGCAGGTGACGGTGATGCCGTAGTCCACGCCGAGTGCCAGGCCGCGGCGGATGATGTCTGCCTTCGTGAGGTCGATCAGGGGGGCGTGAATGCGCAGCTGCGCGCCCTCGACGCCGGCCTTGGTGGCCAGCCGCGCCATGTGCTCGAAGGCCTCGATGAAGGCTGGCCGGCAATCGGGGTAGCCGGAATAGTCGACCGCATTGACGCCGACGAAGATGTCGTTGGCGCCGAGCACCTCGGCCCAGGCGAGCGCGATCGACAGCATCACGGTGTTGCGTGCCGGCACATAGGTGATCGGTATGCCGGCATTATCCTCGTCGACCGGGACCGCGATGTCGGGGTCGGTGAGCGCCGAGCCGCCGAACTGGCCGAGATTGACGCTGGCGGTGCGGTGCTCACGGGCGCCGAGCGCCTGCGCCACGCGCTGCGAGGCGGCGAGTTCGGCGGCGTGGCGCTGGCCGTAGGCGACCGACAGGGCATAGGTCTCGAAGCCCATTTCACGCGCGATCGCGAGGCAGGTTGCGGAATCGAGGCCGCCGGACAGCAGCACGACGGCACGGGGCGGGATGTGGGGAGCGGTCATGGTTGTCGATGGAGTGCGGTGTGTGAGCCCGCCGCGCACGGGCTGCGCCGACGGGCTGCAGCGGTCAGCGGCCGCGCGCGTCGTTCCACAGGATCTTGTGGAGCTGGAGCTGGAAGCGCACCGGCAGACGGTCGCGCATGATCCATGCAGCCAGCGTGGCGGGCTCGAGCGCGCCGGCGACCGGCGACAGCAGCACGCTGCAGCGCTCGGCGAGGCGGTGCTCGGCGATCTGCGCGCGGGCCCAGTCGTAGTCGGTGACATTTGCGAGCACGATCTTGATCTCGTCGTGGGCGCGCAGCAGCGGGACGTTCTCGTAGCGATTGCGGGCGAGCTCGCCCGAGCCAGGCGCCTTGAGGTCGACGATGCGCGCGACGCGGGCGTCGACCCCGGCGATGTCGAGCGCGCCGCTGGTTTCGAGCGAGACGTCATGACCGGCGTCGCACAGGGCGGTGAGCAGCGTGATGCAAGCCTTCTGGGCGAGCGGCTCGCCACCGGTGACGCACACGTGGCGCAGGCCGTGGCCGGCGACCTCGGCGAGGATGTCGTCGAGCGTGCGGGTATTGCCGCCGGTGAAGGCGTAGGCCGTGTCGCACCAGGTGCAGCGCAGCGGGCAGCCGGTGAGGCGCACGAACACGGTCGGCAGGCCGACCCGGCTCGACTCACCCTGCAGCGAAGCGAATATTTCGGTGACGCGCAGGCGGACGGCGGTGGCCGTCCGCGCGATGTTGCCGGTCATGCGGGAGCGCTCAGCGCGTATTCAGGCGCTGGCGGGCGACCTGGGCGGCGTTGCTCTGCGGGTAGCGCTCGACCAGCGACTGCAGCGTGCGCCTGGCGTTGGCGGCGTCGTTCATGGCCTGCTGGCTGTTGGCCAGCCCCAGCATGGCGTCGGGGGCGACATTGTCCTTCGGCCACTTGTCGGTGACGGTCTTGAAGTGTCGCGTCGCGCTGGCGACGTCGCGCCCCTGCAGCGCGGCATTGCCGGCCCAGAAGTGCGCGCCGGCGGTGAAGTTGCCCGCCGGATAGCGGGTGATGAAGCGCTCGAATGCGGCTTGAGCGTCCTTGTGCCTGCCGTTCTTGAGCAGCGCGAGAGCACCCTCATAGTCGGTCGATTCGGACGCCGAGACGGAGGGCGTCGGCGCCCCGGCAGCCGGGGCTGCCGGGGCGGGATCCTCGGAAGCCGGGGCTGCCGCAGTACCGTTCACGGTCCCGCCTGACTCGAACTTGCGCAAGCGCGCGTCGAGATCGACATAGAAATCCTTCTGCCGCTGCTTGAGCGTCTCGACCTCGTTGGTCAGCAGCTCGATCTGGCCACGCAGGCGCGCCATCTCGGCGCGCATCTGCTCGTTCTGCATGGCGAGTTCGAGCTGACCGCGGCTCGTGGTCTCGATCTGGCCCTGAACATCCTGGCGCAGCTGGATGAGCTGGTTGCGTGCCTCGGTATCACCCCCGAACAGTTGGGCGTGCACCGGCGCGGCCGGCACGAGGGCAAGCATTGCAACGAGCGGCAGAAGGCGTTTCATGTCCGGACTCTCTTAGAACTCGCCCGAGTAGAGCATGTCGCCACGACGGTTCTCGGCGTAGCAGGTCTCGGTGCGGTCTTCGCAACGCGGCTTCTCTTCGCCCAGGCTCACGGACTCGATCTGCGCCTCCTTGGCACCCAGCAGCATCAGGGCCTGCTTGACCACGTCGGCACGCTTCTGGCCCAGCGCCAGGTTGTATTCACGGCTGCCGCGCTCGTCGGTGTTGCCCTGGACGAGCATCTTCATCTGCGGGTTCTGCACCAGGAAACGGGCGTGGGCTTCGACCAGCGCACGGGCTTCCTGCTTGATCACGAAACTGTCGAAGTCGAAGAACACGCTGCGCTTCGAGAGGATGTTGTTGGGGTCGGTCAGCGCTGCGATGCCGCTGCCGCTGGCGCTGCCGGCGGTCACGGTGGCGACGCCTGCGCCACCGTTCTGGGTCGACGCGCCGGTGTTTTCGGGGCCGGTGCTCGAGCAGGCGGCGAGGGTCAGGGCGAGCAGGGCGGGGAGGACGAGTTTCTTCATGGATGTTGCTCCAGTACTAGTTTTGAGACAGCAGAAAGGAAAGCACGGCTTTTGGCGCCGCTTCGTTATTACCGGATCTGCGGACCCCAGGCGGGTTCGCGGACGTCGGCGGCCTGCACCGTCAGCCTTTGGCGGATGCGCCCGTCAGTCGACACCGCCGACAGCACGCCCCGGCCACCGCTGTCGGTGGCGTAAAGGATCATGCGGCCGTTGGGGGCGAAGCTGGGCGATTCGTCACGTGCCGAATCGGTGAGGATGGTGGTCTGCCGGGTGGCGAGGTCCTGCACGGCCACCTGGAAGCGGCCGGCATTGCGGGTGATGAAGGCGAGCAGCTTGCCGTCGAAGGATACGCGCGGCGACACGTTGTAGTTGCCGTCGAAGCTCACCCGCTGGGCGCCACCGCCACTGGCAGGAATGCGGTAGATCTGCGGACTGCCGCCGCGATCGGAGGTGAAGTAGATGTTGCCGTCGGCGCCCCAGAACGGCTCGGTGTCGATGCCCGCGGACTGCGCCAGGCGGCGCACGCCCGAGCCGTCGGCGCCAAGCGCGTAGAGCTGCGACTGGCCGTCCTTGGTCAGCACCACGGCGAGCTGGCTGCCATCGGGCGACCATGCCGGCGCCGAGTTGGAGCCCTTGAAGTTGGCGACCACGCGGCGCTGGCCGGTGGCAAGCGTGTGTACGTAGACGATCGGCTTCTTCTGCTCGAAGGAGACATAAGCCAGGCGCTGGCCGTCGGGCGACCAGGCCGGGGAGATGATCGGCTCGCGCGAGCGCAGCGCGGTGGCGGCATTCATGCCGTCGGCGTCGGCGACCTGGAGCTCGAAGTTGGGGCCCGACTTGATCACGTAGGCGATGCGGGTGGCGAAGTAGCCGGGCAGACCGGTGAGTTTCTCGTACACGAAGTCGGCGATGCGATGACCGACCAGGCGGTTCTGCGCCGGGCTCATCGGCAGCGCCATGGCGCCGAGCTCCTGCTGCTTCTGGGCGTCGAAGAGGCGGAAGCGTGCCTCGTAGCGGCCGTCGGCGAGCGGGATCAGGCTGCCGGTGAGGACCGCGTCGGCGCCACGGCCACGCACCGCGGCGAGGTCGGGCATCACCGACTCGGGCATCGGCAGCGGGCCGGTGTCGATCAGGGTGAACAGGCCGCTGCGCTCGAGATCGGCGCGGACGACGTCGGTCACGCTCTGCGGCAGGCGACCCTCGTTCTCGAAGATCGGGATGATGACCGGGAAGCGCGCGGCACCGGTGCCGGTGATCTCGATCGAGAGCTGGGCGTGCGCGCCGAGCGTGAGGCTGGCGAGCAGGCCGGCGAGGAAGAGGCGGAATGCGTGCAGTGTTTTGATCATGCGGGGTTTTCTCCAGCCGCGGATTATAGACATGACGGGCTCAATCGTCCGCCAGCGGACGGAATTTCAGCTCCAGCGTGCGCTGGAACTGGCTACGGTTCTCCGGCAGAGGCAGCGGGCTCGAGCGCCGGATCGAGCGTTCGATCGCCTCGTCCAGCGCCGGCACGCCCGACGAGCGCTTCAGGCGCACGTTGAGGACCTCGCCGCTCGGCAGCTGATCGACCTCGAACACTGCCTCCGGGTTGCCGCTGAGCCCGGGCGGACGCAGCAGGTTGCCGCGCACCTTGGCGGCGATCGCTGCGCGGTATTTGTCGAGATCACCGCCCGCCGCGCCCGCAGCGGCGCCCTGGGCGGCCGCGCGCGCGCCTTCCTGAGCCATCAGGCTGGCAAGGCGGGCCTGCTCGGCGCGTTGCGTCTCCTGCACGAGGCGCTTTGCCATGTAGTCCTCGATCGGCTTGGTGTCCGTCTTCGGCTGCGGCCTGGGTTCGGGCTTGGGCTGCGGCTTCGGCTCCGGTTTGGGTTCGGGTTTGGGCAGCGGCTTCAGTTCTGGTTTGGGTTCCGGCTTGGGCTTGGGAGGT
>JBEOKH010000077.1:0-6080 GCA_040275625.1 Thauera sp.
TGAACAGCGCTGGCGTCAACGCGCTGACGCTGTCGACCTGCGACCCCTTCTCGCAGCAACCCGAACTAAAGCACGCCGCCGTCGCCGTCGACAAGGCCGATCTGCCGTGGCAACTGGTGATTCTCCGCAAGACGACCGGCGCCGGCGAACTGGCAGCCCTTCGCCTGCTCGCCAAGGCGCGCGAGCTGCTGCCCGAATTCACCTTCGCCACCGTCGGCCTCTACGGCCGCGACCAGCCGCTGGTGGTCTTCCGCGCGGCGCATGCGGAAGCGCTACCGGAAAACCGGTTGCTGCAGATCGACGCCCTGTTCGGTCTCGGCGCCGAGCAGGCGGCGATCGTCTATGCCGATCAACGCCGCCAGATCAGCAAGCGCGCGGTCGCCCCGGACGGCAAGTTGATCGGCGTTCGTCTGGCCGGCGAGACGCAGGCGCAGTCCTGGCTCAAGGAGGTGATGGCCGACGAGGCCAACGATGGCGACTCCGGGCTCGACCCCGCGCTGATCCGCTGGGCGGTCGCACCGATCGGCAGGCGACCCGGCAAGCTGCCACAGCGCAGCCGCACCGTCTGCAACTGCGCCGACGTCAGCGAAGCGCAGATCATTGCCGACATCGGCGCCGGCGCAACACTGGCGATCCTGCAGGAAAAGCGGAAATGCGGTACCTTCTGCGGCTCGTGTCTGCCGCAACTGCGGCAGATCATCGCCAGTCAGGCCGAGACTGCCGCCAGCGCGCAGCCAGCCTGAGCAGCGCACCGAAGGAGGCAGGGACTGCATGGATTTGGCGGCGTTGATCAGGGAAATCGGGCGCGGTGCCGAAGGCGCCCGCGACATCTCGCGGGCCGATGCACTGCAGCTCTACGGCGCGATTCTCGACGGCCAGGTGCCGGAACTCGAACAGGGTGCCATTGCCATCGCCCTGCGCATGAAGACCGAAACGGTAGACGAGATGGCCGGCTTTCTGGCCGCAGCCAACGAACGCCTGCCGGCGCTGCAACGCCCGGCCGGGCCGCTCCGCCCGATCGTCATCCCGACCTACAATGGCGCCCGCCGGAGCGCCAATCTGACGCCTCTGCTGACCCTGCTGCTGCAGCGCTTCGGCGTGCCGGTGCTGGTGCACGGCCTCAGCGACGACTATGGGCGAGTCACCAGCGAGCAGATTTTCACCGCGTTCGGCGTGCCCCCTTGTACCAGCGTTGCGCAGGCGCAGCTGGCGATGGATGACGGCGGTCTGGCCTACGTGCCCTTGCCACTGCTCGCTCCGGGCCTCGACCGACAGCTCGCCTTGCGCAGCCGCCTCGGCCTGCGCAACAGCGCGCACAGCCTGGTCAAGATGCTCGACCCGTTCCACGGGAACTCGCTGCTGCTCGCGGCAGCGACCCACCCCGACTACATCACCAGCATGCGCACCATCCTGACCATCGGCGGCGCGCATGCGCTGTTGCTGCGTGGCACCGAAGGCGAGCCCTTTGCCAACCCAAAACGCCGGCCGGTGATCGAGCACCTGCACGACGGCATCAGCGAAATCCTCTTCGAAGCCGAGCGCGACAGCCTCCGAGTGCTGCCGCAACTACCCGAGACCTGCGACGCCAGCGCGACAGTCGCCTGGATGCGCGGCGTGCTCGCCGGCGAAGCGCCGCTGCCGACCCCGATCGCCGATCAACTCGCCTGCTGCCTCTACGCCTGCGGCCGTGCCAGCGACGTCAACCAGGCGAAAGCACTGGTCGCGGTCGATAGCAAGGCCCTCGCGTGCGGCTGATGGCGTAGCGTAGCCCACCGGCGGCGACGTGGCCGCGCTGCCCGCTCCCGGCAGGCGCCGCGACGCGATCGGCAGGGTCACCTTCCCCGAACACTTCCCGCCCCACGAGAGTACCCACATGAAGCGACAACGAGCCACCGTCATCGTCGAGGTCGACGGCAAAATCCTGCTGGTTGAAAACCGCGGCGGACTGATCCTGCTGCCAGGAGGCGGCATCAATCCGCAGGAATCGGGGCTTCAGGCGGCCGCCCGCGAACTCGCCGAAGAAACCTGCCTGATCGCGGACTCGCTGCAATTCCTGTTCAGCCACGAGTCGCAGACCAATTGGCACCACGTCTTCCACGCCTCCGCATCCGGAACACCGCTCGCCGGCGACGACGCCGTGGCCTTGCAGTACTTCGATCAGGACGACCTGACGCTCAGCGGCAGGATGTCGGCGGCGACCCGAGAGATCCTCGAACGCTTCCTCGGCAATCGCCGCGAGTCCGATTGCCTGTGTTATGGCTCGCGCTGTTGATCTGATCGCCTCAACGACGGCAACCGCTCCCGCCATCTCCGTCAGCACAAGCTGGCTGGCTTCGCACTCACCAGCTTGCCGTGCCGGCCGTCACTGTCATGGGCAATCACGGCACCTTGCGGTAGCTCCGGTTGGTGAGCACGAAGTGAGTAAATTCGTGGGAGTGTCGAGGTGCGATCTATGATGACTTGGACGGAGGGCCGCAGGAGGATAGGGCGTGAATCGGCGGAGATCACACGTTCGGCAGGGGAAAGAACTTGGCACAGAAATGATGAGGGTGTTTGTCGCCAAATCTCCCCAGATTGTCGAGGATGGTGACGATCCGGCAGCGTGCAGTGCCGCCGTTCTTCTCTCCGCGCAATCCACGTCCGACCATCTGCATGTAGCGCACCGGGCTCATCACCTGACGAGCGATCAATACCATATCGGTCCTGGGAGAGTCGAAGCCGGTGGTCAGCACACTATGATTACACAACACGCGAGCCTCCCCCTGCTGGAATCGTTCCAGAAAATAGCGCCGAGCCGAAGCGGGGGTGTTGCCGCTGACTGCGTGCGCGGGAATTCCCTCGATGTTCAGGCGCGCCGCCATTTCCTCGGCGTGTTGGACTGAGTTAGTAAAAAACAGGATGCTTTCTTGCTGACACTCCACAATGGTGTCGATCAACAACCGGTTGCGATCGTCATCGTCGGCGAGCCAGCGATTGAGTTCTTCGAGCAGGTTTTCGAGCTGTATGCCTTCCGCATCTGAGTGGGCACCCATCCTTTCGATCAGCGCGGGCGGCAATTTCGAGGGGGACCGCAGGGCCTCATGCTCGGCAATGGCCAATATTCCCTGGCTGGTCAGGTTCTCGTGCAGAGACTGCTGATCGGCGGGCAGCCAACGTTGATCGAAGCGTTTGGCCAGGCGCAGATTTTCTTCGTCGTCGTTTGCACCTCGGAAAGGCGTCGCGCTCAGGCCGATGATTGGCGGCTCATCCCTTGCTGTTGTGCCCGCGCGCGGCGCCTCCGCGTCCATCCACTTGAGGAGGCCGGTGTAGCTATGTGTGAGGGCATGGTGGCACTCGTCGACCACCACCAGGCCGGGATGGCTCAACCAGTCCAATCCTTCCCGTCCGATCCGGCTGTTCAAGGTCTGGATCGAGGCAATGGCTACCGTGGGCCGTCCCGCAGTCGACGGCGAGGGATTTCTGTGTCCACCCCAGAAGCGAATGATGCGCAGGTTCGTTCTCTCGGCGCCCCGATTCAGCCAGACCTGCCTGAACGCCTGGACAGCCTGCTCGCAAAGCTCGTCGGTTTGCGCCACCCATAACACGCTGCGCTTGCCGCTCTCGGGCTTCAAAACCAGGTCGACAGCGGCTTGCACCGTCACCCGCGTCTTGCCGCCGCCGGTGGGCAGGCTGACCACGGCGCGGCGGCGCCCACTGGCGCTCTCGATCAGTTCCCGTAGTCCGGTGAACACGTCGTCCTGAAAGTCATGCAAGGGAGGGAGTCGGATCGGCCCGCTGATGCCTTCTTCCGCTTCCCGTTTTGCCTGCGGCGCGGCGGCAAAGGC
The DNA here is from genome assembly GCA_040275625.1 of Thauera sp. Taxonomy (GTDB): domain Bacteria; phylum Pseudomonadota; class Gammaproteobacteria; order Burkholderiales; family Rhodocyclaceae; genus Thauera. Next base: position 3,825 of record JBEOKH010000077.1, read on the forward strand.
ATCTGGAAAGCCGATGGCCACGACAAAGGCGCGCGCCTCATCGCCACCCCAGCGGCTGGGGGGACACAAACCTTCCGCCTCCAGAGTGCTCCGGATGTCCTGGAGAATCGTCGGCCCCCGCATCGCCAGAACGAGTTCGGCAATCCCCTGAGGCGAACAGTCGCTGGGTAACGCTTTTCCGACGATTTCCCCCAATACCTGGATCAGGGCGTGGGTCTTGTCCCCCACCGCTCGCAGCAGTCGATCCGCCAAAGAAACGCCGGCCGCGACCCGTTCCCGACTGGCCTGCAACTGAGCATCTGCGATTTTTCGCCGGGCTTCGGCGATCGGATGTTCCAGCCATCCGGCTGCGTCGGCTTCGTGCAGGATGGCTGCGAGACGCTCGACACGCGACATGGCTTCCAGCTGTGCCGGGTCGAGATGAAGAAACCCTTCCCACAAGACGCAAGGGATGGCCTGCTCCTGCCCTTCAATGACCAGCCGCAAGCCTCGCACCGACAAGCACGCGGCGTCATCCCTTGCTTCAGTGCTCAGGACTTCGGTGAGTTCCGGCACGATCACTTCGAGCAACGCCGGCGCGGTCAGGACTTCAGACCACTCCGCATGAAAAAGCGCATCCAGGTTACGCGCACCCTTGTCCAGCCATAGTCTCAGCGCCAAGCTCTCCAGCGTGATCGCGGTCATCCCTTGCGCACGGGCACGCTGGGTGAGGTTTGCCGAACCGCTGACATAGACGGCGCTCAGCGGAATCGCACCCTTCTCAGTCTGCACGGTTTCAGGAACCTGCTCATCCGCGGCCGCCGCCGTCCACAGGCCGTGAAGGCCATCGGTGGCAATCGCATCGGGAGTGCCGAGGTGCTCGAACAGCGCCTGCCACAAGGTGCCAATTTGGGCTGCTTTCGGCTGGTCAAGGGCGGGAGCGCCGATCAGATCGACGAGTCTGCCCATCGCTACCTTGATATGGCTCCAGCCAGCGATCCGGCTGAGCACGTCGATGTGACGACGAGCCAGAAGGGTTGCAAGTGGAATGGCGCGCTGGGCGATGGCAACCGTGCCGTGTTCCCGAACAAACCAGAGCATCGGGTGAGTTACTTGGACCTGAGGATAAAAATCCTGCCGCGTAACGTGCCCGAAGTCCACCTTTTTTTCCGCCAGACTGCCGAGGGAATCCAGAAATCGTTTCGTCAGCTTGGCATTGGGCTGCCCCTTTAACTGAGCGAGGAGCATCCAGCCGTGCGGCATCACCAGAGAAAGGGGCAGGAGACAGTCGGACTGCGGCCTGTTGCGGTCCAGCTTGGCCCGGTAGCTCTTCTCGACAGCACGCAACCATTCAATCAGTCGCTGTCGATGTTCGTCGCCGACGACCACTACGTAATGATCTGGCCCAACCACGCCGGCCGGGAATTTGCCGACCCCGATGGATGCGATCAGTTCGTGGTCATCCGGATGAGCGGCTTCATCGACCAGGACATCGAGATTGCTCTCATCAGGATCATCTACTCCAACGATGTCCCCCGGCAGTAACACTTCGTCGTGCAGTACCCAGTCGCCACCACGACGGAGCACCCGAATTTGCCCACGATCTTGCTTCACGAATGCGGTCCGAACAGCACAGGGCGCACGGCGAAGGATTTCCCAGAACGTGCGCCATTCCTGGTCATTCTTCCGCGGCGACTTCAACTGCCAAACGTGCGTGGTGGCCCTATCGAGATCCTGCCCAAGCAGTTCGCGCCAGCCTTCATCATCCAGCCGCCTTACACCGAGCACTTCGGTCAGCAGCCTGAGTGTCTCCGTATCACTCCCGAGCGCGTTGGCCACGCTTTCTCGCCCGGGCGGAATCGGGATTCCCTCCGGTGCGAGGACAACCTCCGTGGGGCAACAAAGCCGGCCGCTGTCCGCTGGAATGATCCTGAGGCAAGAGCGCTCGCCGGACCACAGCCTTGGCTGCTGCTTCCCGGCGTAGTGTTCGGCAAGCGCCAACACCTGCTTTGCCGATCCTGGATCGGTGGTGGCGATTTCGGCAAACCAATCCGACGCCTTGGCCCTGGACAAGCCCCCTGCGAAAGCCTTGCGAAGCCGCTCCGCCAGCGCTTCGAGCCGTTTCGGCCGGTCACCGGTGAGGCAGGCGGGATGCACCCAGTGTGCCCGCGCATCCACTGCCGCCAAGTCGCGCCACTGCCCTTGCAAGTCCGCATCGTCCAACCTGATTAGCGCTATTCTTCAGCCGCTCACCTGGAGGGCTCATCATATGAGCCC
>JBEOKH010000078.1:0-2001 GCA_040275625.1 Thauera sp.
CCGATCTCGGCGGGCGCAGCGCCAGGCGCAGGCGGCGGCGGCCGATCTCGTCGATCCAGCGTTCGCGCTCGGGCGGCGACATGCGCTCGAGCAGGTCGGCGGCGGTGGCGATCTCCTGCGCCACGCCTTCGAACAGCGCGCTGCGCCCGATGCGCTCGCGCTCGCCGACGAAGAGTGCCAGGCTGACCGCGAGCACGAGCGTGATGCCGAGCATCCAGATCAGCATCAGGCGGGCGAACAGGCTGCGCGGCAGCGGCAGTCTCATGAGCGCTCGCGGGCCGATCCGGCCGCTTCGTTCCCTGCGCGTGCGGGCTCATCGCCCGCTTCCGTCGTTACCTCGGCGGCAAGCACATAGCCCTCGTTGCGCACCGTCTTGATGATCGCAGACTCGCGCGCGTTGTCGCCGAGGCGCTGGCGCAGGCGGCTCACGAGCAGGTCGATCGAGCGCTCGAAGACGTCGGCCTCGCGGCCCTGGGTCAGCTCCATCAACTGGTCGCGCGACAGCACTTTCTGCGGATGCGACAGGAACACGCCGAGCATGCGGTACTCGGCGCCCGAGAGCGCGACCACGGTGCCGTCGGTGTCGACCAGGTGGCGATTCACCGTATCCAGCTGCCAGTTTGCGAAGTGCAGCATGCGCGCGTTGGCGCTCGAGCGGGCATCGAGGTTGGGGGGCAGCGCGCGCGTGCGACGCAGCACCGCGCGGATGCGGGCGTACAGCTCGCGCGGCACGAAGGGCTTGGCGAGGTAGTCGTCGGCCCCCATCTCCAGGCCGATGATGCGGTCCATGTCCTCGCCGCGCGCGGTCAGCATCAGGATCGGCGTGCCGGCGTGTGCGCCGCCGCTGGCGCGCAGGTTGCGGCACAGGGTCAGGCCGTCGTCACCCGGCATCATCACGTCGAGCACGATCAGGTCGATGCGGTGCTGTTCGAGCGCGCTCTTCATCTCGCGCCCGTCCGCGGCGGTGGTGCAGCGCAGGCCCTGCTTCTCGAGGTAGTCGGCGAGCAACTGGCGGATGTCGCGGTCGTCGTCGACGATCAGGATGTGGTCGGCGGAAGGGGTCATGTGCGGCTCTCCATGCCTCGCATCTTAAGGGCAGGGGACGGTGGCTTTGTATCCCAGCGTATCTGCAGGCCGTGGCGAGACATGAAGCTGCAAAACGCGGCCGGCCAGACAAACGCGGCTTACATCGTGGTGCTGTAATGGCTCCGTCGCCCGAACAGACGGGCAACGCAGAATGCAAACCCACAGGAGAGTCATCATGAAGAACTGGATCAAGACTTCGATCGCCGCCGCCGTCATCGCCACCGGTGCCCTCGGCACCACCGCAGCACTCGCCTGGGGCGGTCATTGCGACGGCCCGCGTGGGGGCAAGTCGGCCTGGTCGCAGATGGCGCCGGAGCAGATGAAGGCGAAGATGACCGAACGTGCCGAGCTGCACATGGCCCGCCTGGAACTTGCGCTTGCGCTGACGCCCGCGCAGAAGCCCGCTTTCGAGAGCTTCAAGACCGACATGAAGGCGCGCGCCGAACGCATGGCGACCACGATGGCCGAGCGTCGCGCGGCGGGCCAGCCGAAAACCGCGATCGAGCGCATGCAGCGCATGGAAGAGATGAGCAAGCAGCGCCAGGCCGAGATGGCCGAGGCCCGCAAGTCGGTCGAGACCTTCTACGCCACGCTGAGCGAGGCGCAGAAGACGGTGTTCGATGCCGAGTTCGAGAAGATGGGCCGCAAGGGCGAGCGCGGCATGCGGGGCGGCATGGGGGCCGGTCCGGATGACGGTCGCGGCATGGGGTCCAGCCGCGGTTGATCCGTAAGCGCATGCGCGTTTCCCTTTGAGGTCCGGGGGCCGTCCTTCGGGGCGGCCGCGGTTTTCCTGCAGGAGTGCGGGCAGGCGCGAATGTGGCGGCGGTCTTCGTCGCTCGCGTCGATCGGCGCGCGGCTGTGTTCGCGGCTGCCGCCGCTTATATGGACGCCTCCCGGTTTGGCAAGCGAAGTTTG
>JBEOKH010000079.1:0-2644 GCA_040275625.1 Thauera sp.
CGTTGCGGTGGAAGATCTCGAGGATGACCATGGTGCGGTCCATCACCTCGCAGCCGGTCTCCAGCTCGAGATTGCGCGCCTGCGAGGGCGAGATCTCGTGGTCGACCAGCAGCGCCTCGATCGCGCCGGTGCGCGGCACGGTGTCCGTCGGCGCGGCCTCGAAGCCGGCCTGGGCGGCCACGAACTCGCGCACCTCCTGGCGCTTGCCGACCCCCAGATAGCCGGTGGTGTCGAAACCCGCGCGCTTCTGGGTGAAGGTGTGCACCACCCGGTAGCCGAGGGTCTTCGCCAGCTCGCGCAGTTCGGCGAGCGAGGCCTCGAACTCGGCATCGCTGATGTTGGGGCGTTGCACCGAGGCGACGATGGCCTTGCGGGGTTCGTCGGCGAGGTCGTTTTGCATTCAGGGCGCTTCTATCAAGGGATGGGGATGGAATGGTAACCCGCCGTGCCATTGCCCTGCATCGCCCCGTCGCCGGTCAGCGCCCACCGCCCGCGTCGAGGTCGGTGAGGATGGGGCAATCCGGGCGCGCGTCGCCGTGGCAATGCGCGGCGAGCGTGCGCAGCGTATCCGCCATGCCCTGCAGTTGCGCGATCTTGCGCTCGAGCTCGGCGACATGTGCGAGCGCGATCCCCTTCACATCCGCGCTCGCCCGCCCCTGGTCGCGCCACAGCGCGAGCAGCTCGGCGATGCCCGCCACCGCAAAACCGAGATCGCGCGCGCGGCGGATGAAGCGCAGCACATGGACGTCCTCGTCGGTGTAGGCGCGGTAGCCCGCGTCGGTGCGCCGCGCTGCCGCCAGCAGGCCGATCGACTCGTAGTAGCGGATCATCTTCGCCGACACGCCCGAGGCGGCGGCAGCCTTGCCGATGTTCATCATGCAGTCGTCCTCCTCATCAGATTGCACGCCTTCGACCGGGGAGCCCGCGTCGCCGCGGGGCCGCGGTCAAAGCTCGCGGCTTCCGCCGCTCCTGCCGAAACCGGTGGCACGCGCGTCGGGTCCGGAAAAGCTCGCGGCTTCCGCCGCTCCTACCGAAAACCGGTGGCGCGCGCGGGTCCGGAAAAGCTCGCGGCGTCCGCCGCTCCTACCGAAACCGGCGGCACGCTCTGGGTGCCTGGGCGAGGGTGTAGGAGCGGCGGAAGCCGCGAACCCTTGCGGCCCGCGCCGACAGGCAGACCCGTGCGCCACCGCTATGCCGGCACCACACCCGCGCCAAAGCGGCGCAGGCGCAGCGCGTTGCCGAGCACGAACACGCTCGACATCGACATCGCCGCCGCGGCGAACACCGGCGACAGCAGCGCGCCGAAGGCCGGATAGAACACCCCCGCGGCGAGCGGGATCAGCGCGCTGTTGTAGGCGAAGGCCCAGAACAGGTTCTGGCGGATGTTGCGCATCGTCGCCCGCGACAGCGCGATCGCGCGCGGCACACCCATCAGGTCGCCCGACATCAGCACCACGTCGGCACTCTCGATCGCGACGTCGGTGCCGGTACCGATGGCGATGCCCACATCGGCCTCGGCCAGCGCCGGCGCGTCGTTGATGCCGTCGCCGACGAAGGCGACGCGGCGCCGCGAGCCCGGTTCCGCCGATCCCGCCGCCCCCGCGGAACCGGCCACGCCGGCAGCGCCAGACATCGACTGGACCGAGCCCACCGCGCCCAACGCCGATCCCGCCGCCCCAGTCGAAGCGCTACCGAAGCCGCCGCCCCCCGCCAGCCGCTGCAGCGCCGCCACCTTGCCATCCGGCAGCACTTCCGCGATCACCTCGTCGATGCCCGCCTGACGCGCGATCGCGCGCGCCGTGCGCTCATTGTCGCCGGTGATCATCGCCACTTTGAGACCCATCGCGTGCAGCGCCTTCACCGCGGCGACCGAGGTCGGCTTGAGCGGATCGGCCACGGCGATGATCGCCGCCAGGCGGCCATCGATCGCGGCGTAGAGTGGCGACTTGCCTTCGTCACCCAGGCGCGCGGCGGTGTCGGCGAATTCGCCCACGTCCAGGCCGAGCCGGCGCATCAGGCGGTCGGCGCCGACCTCCACCTGCCGCCCCCCCACCGTCGCGCTCACGCCGTGGCCGGCATCGGCCTCGAAACCTTCCGCCTCGTCCAGCGCCAGCCCTTCGGCGCGCGCCGCGGCGACGATGGCCTCGGCGATCGGATGCTCGGAGCGGCGCTCGACCGCGGCCACCAGCGCCAGCACCTCGGCGCGCGCGAAGCCCTCCGCCACCACCAGGTCGGTGAGCTGCGGCTTGCCCACGGTAAGCGTGCCGGTCTTGTCCACCGCCACCACCTCGGCGTCGCGCAGCAGCTGCAGCGCGTCGCCCTTGCGGAACAGCACGCCCATCTGCGCCGCGCGCCCAGTGGCGACCATGATCGAAGTCGGCGTCGCCAGCCCCATCGCGCACGGGCAAGCGACGATCAGCACAGCCACCGCGTTGACCAGCGCAAAGCTCAGCGCCGGCACATCCTCCGCCAGCCAGGCCGCGCCGAACACCAGCCAGGCGAGGAAGGTGAGCGCCGCCACCCCCATCACCACCGGCACGAACACCATCGTCACCTTGTCCACCAGCGCCTGGATCGGCAGCTTGGCGCCCTGCGCCGTCTCGACCATGCGCACGATCTGCGCGAGCACGGTGTCGGCGCCCAC
>JBEOKH010000080.1:0-7207 GCA_040275625.1 Thauera sp.
CCGGGCTGGTGGTCGAGAACGGCTCCGGACTGTCGCGCATCGAACGCATCCGCGCCGACCGCCTGGGCGAGCTACTGCTGGTTGCCTGGCAGCGGCCGTGGATGCCGGAATTCATCGCCGCCCTGCCGGTGGCAGGCCTCGACGGCACCGCCCGCCGTCGCCTCGGCGACAGCCCCGCGCGCGGCCAGGCCCACATCAAGACCGGCACCTTGAACGGCGTGCGCGCGATGGCCGGCTACCTGCTGGACCGCCACGGCCGCCGCCACGCGGTAGTCATGATGGTGAATCATCCCGAAGCCGCCGCCAGCGCCGCCGCACAGGATGCCCTGCTGGAGTGGTTGTGGAGCGGGGGCGGATGAGGGCGCCCGCAGGACACGCGACGTGTTCGCGGCTTCCTCGCGTCAGATGCCCCTGTAGGAGCGGCGGAAGCCGCGAATGCCGCGACCCCGCCACCGCAGCGCCAAGCTCGTGCGCCCACGCTTCGCGCCTTCCGGCGCTCCTGCAGGGCCCCGCGCATCCGATGCCGTGTAGGAGCGGCGGAAGCCGCGAATGCCGCGACCCGCCTACCGCAGCGCCAAGCTCGTGCGCCCACGCTTCGCGCCTTCCGGCGCTCATGCGGGGCCCCGCAGGAGCGGTGGTCGATCGCCGGTCGCTGCTCACACCCTGGGCATCGGCATTGTCTGCCGCTGCATCAGGCTCCACCAGCCACGCACCACGCGATACAAGATCCACAAGCCGGCGATCAGCAGCAGCACGAGTGCGAACGGCACGCCGATGACGGTCACCACCATCAGGCCCGAGACCGCGATCCACAGCACCGCGAACCAGAACGTGCGGATCTGCCAGCGAAAGTGGCTCTCGAGCCAGGTGCCACGCACCGCGTTCTGGTTCCAGTAGTTGAGGATCACCGCGGCGATCGACGGCAGGCTGGCGACGAAGCTGAAGATGATCGTCGCCGACCCGACCACCGCCGAGAACACCGCGAAGGCGTGCAGCGCGTAGACAAGATGGGTGACCGTGACCATGTTCTCGGACGGCTGACCGGCCTCGAGCGGGGCGGGGTAGGAGCTGTTCATCGATTTTCCTCGAACAGAAGCCCGCGCCGGGGACATCCGCAGCGCATGACAAAGGCTTCGACCGCGGACCATGCCGGGTGTTCGGCTGCAGTGCAACAACAAAACGTAACGCAGCCCTTGTGGGAGCGGGCTTGTCCGCGATCGAACCGGCCTAACCGCTGCATTCGCAGGCAGGCCCGCTCCCACAAAATCTCGGCCGCACGGCGAGAGGAGCCGATTGCGCAGCCGCGCTACAGCCCCAGCTCGCCCCACATCGCGTCCACCTTCGCTTTCACCGCGTCATCCATCACGATCGGCGTGCCCCACTCGCGGCTGGTCTCGCCCACCCACTTGTTGGTCGCGTCCAGCCCCATCTTGCTGCCCAGGCCTGCGACCGGGCTGGCGAAGTCGAGGTAGTCGATCGGCGTGTTGTCGACCAGCGTGGTGTCGCGGGTGGCGTCCATACGCGTGGTGAGCGCCCAGATCACCTCCTTCCAGTCGCGGATGTTGACGTCCTCGTCCACCACGATGATGAACTTGGTGTACATGAACTGGCGCAGGAAGCTCCAGATACCGAACATCACCCGCTTGGCGTGGCCCGGGTACTGCTTCCTGATGCTGACCACCGCCAGGCGGTAGGAGCAGCCCTCCGGCGGCAGGTAGAAGTCCACGATCTCGGTGAACTGCTTCTGCAGCAGCGGCACGAAGACCTCGTTGAGCGCCACGCCCAGCATCGCCGGCTCGTCGGGCGGCTTGCCGGTGTAGGTGCTGTGGTAGATCGGGTCGCGGCGCATGGTGATGCGCTCGATCGTGAACACCGGGAAGTCGGAGACCTCGTTGTAATAACCGGTGTGGTCGCCGTAGGGGCCTTCGGGCGCCATGTCGCCCGGGTGGATCGCGCCCTCGAGCACGATCTCGCTTGATGCCGGCACCTGCAGGTCGTTGCCGAGGCACTTCACCAGCTCGGTCTTGGCGCCACGCAGCAGGCCGGCGAACTGGTATTCCGAGATCGAATCCGGCACCGGCGTCACCGCGCCGAGAATGGTCGCCGGATCGCAGCCCAGCACCACCGAGACCGGGAAAGGCTCGCCCGGATGCGCACGCTGATGCTCGAGGAAGTCGAGCGCGCCGCCCCGGTGCGCCAGCCAGCGCATGATCACCCGGTTGCGACCGATCACCTGCTGGCGGTAGATGCCCAGGTTCTGCCGCTTCTTGAGCGGCCCGCGCGTCACCACCAGGCCCCAGGTGATCAGCGGCGCGGCGTCCCCCGGCCAACAGTGCTGGATCGGCAGCTTCGCCAGGTCGACCTCGTCACCCTGCCACATCACCTGCTGGCAGGGCGCGGAGCGCACCTCCTTGGGCGCCATGTTGAGCACCTGCTTCAGCACCGGCAGCTTGTCCCAGGCGTCCTTCAGGCCCTTGGGCGGCTCGGGCTCCTTGAGGTAGGCGAGCAGCTTGCCGACTTCGCGCAGCGGCGTGCTCCAGTTGCCGTCGGCGACGTCCTCGCCCATGCCCATCGCCACCCGCTGCGGGGTGCCGAAGAGGTTGGCGAGCACGGGGATGGACTGCGGCACGCCCTTGGTCACCGGCTTCTCGAACAGCAAGGCCGGCCCGCCGGCGCGCAGCACACGGTCGGCGATCTCGGTCATCTCGAGGTGGGTGTCGACCGGGGTCTTGATGCGGCGGAGCTCGCCACGGGCTTCGAGCTGGGTGAGGAAATCGCGGAGGTCGGAGTAGTTCATGCTTGGCGTGCGCCTGATTCGGATGCGTGCGGCCTTGATTGTTCCACGGCCGGATAAAAAAAGCCCCGCTTCCTTTTTCGAAGCGGGGCTTTCCGGGCTGTCAGGGAAGCGTCTTCCCGGGGACAGGCCTCACTGCACGCCGACGCGGAACTCGAAGCTGTAGGACGGCGTACCGCCGTCGTCGGGACTAGCGATGGTTCCGCACTGCCCGCTCTCCTCTTCGCAGATTTGGTTGCCGGCCAGATCGCGCGGCGAGGTGGACATCACGACGCGGTAGTGCTGGCCAGGGACAAGATTGATCCCGACAGCGGGTAGTGCAGGGATGTACTCAACCGGTCCGAACGTGAAGCGCCTGTCAGTCTCGGCAATCAGCTCGGTGGCGGTCGCCAAGGTGCTTGGCGTGACATCGCTGCCGGCGCCAACCGTAACTTGAGTCGGATTGCCGTCGAAGCGATCGATCCGATAGACCGCGAAGGACTGCGGCACGATCGAATCGGCATCCATCGCCTCGTTGAACACCACGGTCACGTCCGCCGTCGGGCTGACGTCCACCGCGCCATCGGCCGGAATCGTGAAGGCGACCTTCGGCGCAACGTCATCGATCTCACCGCCGGTCGAGAACGGCACAACGACCTGTGCGAGCGCGTTATCCGAGATATCCCGGATCGAATTGGTCAGCACGAGCTCGTAATTCGTCCCGGGCGCATAGCAGTTTGCGAGCCCTTGGTTCAGCAGGAAGGTCCGCTCGTCGACCACGGACGTGCCGAACATCGAGAACGTCGCCCCGCCCGCCCTGCGCACGAACATCGACACGTTGGTCACCGTGACCGGATCGATCGCCTCGTTGAAGCGCACGACGATATCCGAGCACCGGTCGACATCGGTCGAGTTGGACGCAGGAATCGTGAATAGCATCTGCGGCGGCGTCGAATCCACCCCCGCACCGCCGCCCACTGCGCCGTCGATGACCATGCTCAGGTTGCGGTTGACCCGGGTGCCAGCGGCGTCGGTGACCGTCAGCACCACGCTGAACGTGCCCGATGCCGTCGGGATGCCGGTGATGAACCCCGTTCGGCTGTCGAGCACGAGGCCAGCAGGCAGTGTGGTCGAGGACCACGCGTAGGGACGCGCGCCCCCCTCCGCCGCCGACGCCCCCGCGTAATAAACGCCGACGGTTCCTTTCGGGAGATCGCCCGCCGAAATGGCGAGCGCAGCACTGCTGCCCCCGGTGACGGTGAGCGAAAGCTCCTGCTGCGCGGTCGCCGACGCGTTCGCGCTATCCGTCGCCTGCACGACGAATCGGGACGTGCCACCCGCAACCGGAGCGCCGGAGATGATGCCGTCGGATGACAGCGTGAGCCCGCCGGGCAGGCTGCTGCCCGATCTGAGCGACCACGCGTACGGCGGGACGCCACCGCTGGCCGACAGGATGGTTGCATAGGGCTGACCGACCGCCCCTTCCGGCAGCGCACCCGTGGTCGAGACGACGAGCGGATCACCCGAGGTCGCACCATCGACAACCGCAATCGAAGCGAGATTGCCAACCTGCGTGCGGATGCCGTTGGTCACGTTGTTGTCGGCCCGATCAGTCACCACCTGAACGAGCACAGACCCCGTGTCGGCGCCGCTGATCAGCGAGAAGCTGGCAAGCCCCCTGATCGTGCTGAGGGTTACCGTCTTGCCGAGCTGGCCACCCGCACTGAGGAGTGCGAAATCGTCCGCGGCCCCTGTGGTGGGCACGATGCTGGCGATCACGTTGGCGATGCCTGCTGCCGGATTCGGCACCGCCTGCCCCGCGTCGTCGAGCACCCGTGCCTGGAGTTGCAGGGCGGACGGACCATTGGTGTTCTGGGCGTAAAGGAAGCCCGACCCGGCGATGATCTGCGCCTGGGCAGACGACCCGGAGGTCTGGCCGACCGAGATCTGCTGCTGCGCGGTCACCTGCTTGCCCGACTGCGGATCACGGACAACGCAGGTAACGGTCGCCCGGCCCGCAGTGTTTCCGGCATGGAAATGGAAGCTTGCGCCGCCAGCGGACGAATCCAGCGTGATCGCGCGATAGGCGACGGGGTTACCATCGTCATCCTCATGATCGTCGTCGCCGTCGAGGTAGTAGAGCGCACCGGACTGCAGACCCTCCGGAATGACGTTGCACGAAAACGCGTCAGCAGTGTCCGGTATCGGATCGTTGGTGCCGGCCCTGCTTGCGGTGACGTAAAGCGTTGTGGTGTATGGGGCATTAACACCGATGCCCGCGGAGGCGCCAACCACATTCAGCGGGAGCTGCGTTGCGTCAGCCGTGAGCGCAATGCTGTATTCCAATGGCTGGGTCACGCCCGATCCAGGCAGCGTCTCGCCTTCGCCTCCGCCCCCACTGCCACCGCAACCTACCAGCACGACCGTCGCACTGGCCAGCAGCAAACCCCTGACCAATGCTTCGTTTTTCAACTTAGGCACAATCTGACTCCCATGTGGCGAAGAATGATGAATCGGTACCCGGCAGTGCGGGCGCCATCGCCCGACAGTCAACCCGACTTCGATTCATATTGCAAGACGAAAACTGCTCAGCCCTGAGCACGACACGCGTTGATCGCATCCCGGGTCTCCCCCGCCACCCTGCGCGCCGCCTCCGCGAAATCCTCGCCCTTGCCCGCATACAGCACCGCACGCGACGAGTTGATCATCAACCCGGTGCCGTTCGCCGTGCGCCCCGCCGCCAGGGTCGCGGCGATGTCGCCGCCCTGGGCGCCGATGCCCGGCACCAGCAGCGGCATGTCGCCGGCGAGTTCGCGCACGCGCGCGATCTCGGCCGGGAAGGTGGCGCCGACGACGAGCGCGCAGTTGCCGCTGGCGTTCCAGTCGTCGGCGACGGTGCGGGCCACGTGCTCGTAGAGCTTCATGCGGCCATGGCACGTGACGACCTCGAGGAACTGCAGGTCGGAACCGCCTGGGTTGGAGGTGCGGCAGAGCAGGATCACGCCCTTCTCGGGGTAGGCCAGGTAGGGATCGACCGAGTCGCGGCCCATGTAGGGATTGACCGTGATGGCGTCGGCCTTGAAGCGCTCGAAGGCCTCGATGGCGTACTGCTCGGCGGTGCTGCCGATGTCGCCGCGCTTGGCGTCGAGGATGACCGGGGTATCGGGGTGGCGGGCGTGGATGTGCTCGATCAGGGCCTCGAGCTGATCCTCGGCGCGGTGGGCGGCGAAGTAGGCGATCTGCGGCTTGAAGCAGCACACCAGATCGGCGGTGGCGTCGACGATCTGCGTGCAGAACGCGAGGATGGCGTCGGGGCGGCCCTGCAGGTGGGCGGGAAACTTCGCCGGGTCGGGGTCGAGGCCGACGCAGAGCAGGCTGTCGCGCTGCTGCCAGGCGGCGCGGAGGGCGGTCATGAAATGCATGGGGTCAGTCCGTGGGTGATACGGCGCGCGCGCCGCGCGCCAGCGAGCGCGTCAAGCGCGCAGCAGGAGGTCGATGAAGAGTCCGGCAAAGATCGCCCCGCCGACCCAGTTGTTGTGGCGGAAGGCCTTGAAGCAGGCGGCACGATCGCGCGCGCGGATCAGGGTGTAGTGGTAGCCGGCGATGGCGCAGGCGACGACCAGGCCGAGATACCAGGCGAAGCCCAGCCCGGCGAGCATGCCCACCACCGCGAGCAGCGCGAACGCGGCGGCATAGCAGAGCATGACCGCGAGCACGTCGTGGCGGCCGAAGGTGATCGCCGAGGTCTTGATGCCGATCCTGAGGTCGTCGGGGCGGTCGACCATGGCGTACTCGGTGTCGTAGGCCACCGCCCAGAAAATGTTGGCGAGCAGCATCAGCCAGCCGGTCGCCGGCACCGTGCCGGTGACCGCAGCGAAGGCCATCGGGATGCCGAAGCCGAAGGCGATGCCGAGGTAGGCCTGGGGGATCGCGAAAAAGCGCTTGGTGAAGGGATAGCTGCCGGCGAGCAGCAGCGCAGGCACCGAGAGCAGGATGGTGAGAGTGTTGAGCGGCAGCACGAGGACGAAGGCAGCCGCCGACAGCACCGCGGCGAGCGCGAGCGCCTCGCCGGGGCTCACCGCGCCGGTGGCGAGCGGGCGGTTGCGGGTGCGCTCGACGTGGCCGTCGAAGTCGCGGTCGGCGTAGTCGTTGATGACGCAGCCGGCCGAGCGCATCAGGAAGGTGCCGACGACGAAGATCGCCAGGATGTGCAGCGGCGGCCAGCCTTCGGCGGCGATCCACAGCGCCCACAGCGTGGGCCACAGCAGCAGCAGGGTGCCGATCGGCTTGTCGATCCGCATCAGGCGGGCGTAATGGGGAAGCTTGTCGCTCAGGCTCATGGCAGGGGTCATTTGCGCAGTTCCAGGATTGCGGGGAGGAAGGCCTCGCTCACCATCAGCGCGCGGCCCCGCAGCAGGAAGACCGAGCGCCGCG
>JBEOKH010000081.1:0-4055 GCA_040275625.1 Thauera sp.
GTGAAGGGCGGCAACCCGTTGCGGGTGCCGAGCAAACGCATCCGGCAAAAGTATATCGACGAAGCGAGCGCCCACCAAACACCGACCGGATACCCGCTTGATGCCTACCGAATGGCGACGGATTTCACTAGGCGAAATCAGGACGCACGAGTACCATCCCGTGAAACGCCGTCCACCAAACCGGCCTGACTCGCCCTCTTTACAACTCGCCGTGCCGCCGACCAAGACCGAAACCGCCCCCACTGCCGAAGGCAAGAGCTCGATCCAGGTCATCGAACGCATGATGAAGCTGCTCGACGTGCTCGCTGAGCATGCCGATCCGGTGACGCTCAAGCAGCTCGCGATCGAGACCGGCTTGCACCCGTCCACCGCGCACCGCATCCTCGGCGCGATGACACACAGCGGCTTCGTCGAACGTTCGGACACCGGCTCGTACCGGCTCGGCATCCGCCTGCTCGAACTCGGCAGCCTGGTCAAGTCGCGCATCTCGCTGCGCGAGACGGCGATGCCCTTCATGCTCAAGCTCCACGCTGCAACCGGTGAGAGCATCAACCTCGGCGTGCGTGCCGGCGACGAGATCGTCTATGTCGAGCGCACCTCGAGCGGGCGCGCGTCGGTCCGGGTCGTTCACATCGTGGGCGCGCGCGCGCCCTTGCACACCACCGCCACCGGAAAGCTGTTCCTGGTCGAGGACGGACTCGAGCGCATCCGCGACTACGCCCGTCGCACCGGCCTGCCCGCCTCCACCCCGGCCTCGATCACCGCGCTGCCCGCGCTCGAGAAGGAACTCGACCGCGTACGCCGTCACGGCGTCGGTTTCGACCTCGACGAGGTCGAAACCGGCGTGCGCTGCATCGCCGCCGGCATCCGCGACGACAACGGCGAACTGATCGCCGGCCTGTCGCTGTCCACGCCGTCCGAACGCTTCAACCCCGACTGGGCACCGCTGGTGCGTGAAACCGCCGACGAGATCTCGCGCTCCCTCGGCTACATTCCGCCGCGCGCGGGATAAGGCCGCCACGCGGGGACCGTCGCGCGGGATCTCGAACCGGGTCTCCGGGCCAGGCGTGGCACCTTCCCACACGCCACATTCGCGCCTTCCGGCGCTCCTACACGAACCGACCAACCCTGCAGGAGCGGCGAAAGCGGCGATCTTTTGCGGGTCCTCGCTCAGGCCGTGACCGGGCTGGCCTCGGCAACCGCGGCGCGGCCGAGTTCGAAGGCCTGGCGGTTGAGTTCCAGCAGCTCCGGCTTGCGCGCGCCAAAACGCGCCAGCACGGCCTTGCGCAGCACATCGGCGGGGAATGGCAGGCGTTCGGACATCGCGCCGAGCATCACGGTGTTGCCGAGGCGGATGTTGCCCAGCTGCATCGCGAGCGCGCTGGCGTCGAAGTCGAACACCGCGAGGCCGAGCCTGCGCATCTCGGCGATCGGATCGTCCGGATAATCGTAAAGGCCGATCGTCACCACCGGCGGCACGAAACGCCCCTGGTTGACGAGCGCGATTCCGCCCGGCTTGAGCATGTGCGCCCAGCGCAGCGCCTCTGCGGCCTCGAAGCCGACCAGCAGATCGGCGTCGCCCGCCATGATCTGTGGCGACAGCACCTCGGGCCCGAAGCGCAGGTGCGAGGTCACCACCCCGCCGCGCTGGCTCATGCCGGCAACTTCGGTCTTCTTGACATCGAAGCCGAGCGACAGCGCCGCCTCGGCGAGGATCTCGGTGGCGGTCATCACGCCCTGCCCGCCGATGCCGCAAACCGCGATGTTGGTGATGGTCATGACGGATGTCCTCAGATCTTGGCGTGCAGGAACTTGACCGGATGCTCCGGCATGGCGTGGACGATCGCCTCCGGCGCACACGGCTGCACGCACAGGCCGCAGCCGGTGCAGGCCGACGTCTCGATGCGCACGAAGGAGAGCTCGACGGCCTTGCCCGAGGGCTTGACCTGGGTCTCGCGCCGGGTGACATGGATCGCCGGGCAGCCGACGTCGAGGCAGTTGGCGCAGCCGGTGCACCTGTCGGCGATGACCTTGTAGGGCTGGGTCGCCTTGTAGTCGTCGATCAGCACGCAGGGGCGGTCGGTGATGATCACCGAGGGCTCGGGGATCTTCGTTTCTTCGCGCAGGGTCTTGAACAGCACCGGCAACTGGTAGGGGTCGAGGACGTGAATGCGCTCCTTCTTCACCCCGAGCGCCTCGCACAGCTTGGCAAAGTCGATGCGCGGCGCGCCCTCGCCATGGATGTCGCGGCCGGTGCCGGGGTTGTCCTGGCCACCGGTCATGCCCACCGCGCGGTTGTCGAGCAGCAACACGGTGACGTTGCCGCGGTTCCAGGTGATGTCGAGCAGACCCTGCATGCCCATGTGCATGAAGGTCGAGTCGCCGATCACCGCGACCACGGACTTCTTCGCGTCGACCGCGCCGCGGCCCTTGTCCATGCCGAGCGCCACGCCCATCGAGGCGCCCATCGAGATGCAGGTGTCGAGCGCGTTCCAGGGCTGGCCGGCGCCAAGTGTGTAGCAGCCGATGTCACCGGAGATGGTGAGGTTGCGCAGCTGCGCCAGGGTGTAATAGATGCCGAGGTGGGGACAGGCCACACACATCGTCGGCGGGCGCGGAAAAACCTGCTGCGGCACGAGGTGGGACGGCTTCGCCTCGGCCGCCACGGTTTCGCCGCGCAGGCGGGCGACTGCGGGACGCAGGCGGTCGGGCGACAGTTCGCCGACGCGCGGCAACACGTCCTTGCCCACACAGGCGATGCCGGCGGCGCGCAATTCATTCTCGACCAGGCCCTCGGTCTCCTCGACCACCAGCACCTGGTCAACGCCGGCGGCGAATTCGCGCATGCGCTCGAGCGCCAGCGGCCAGGACAGGCCGAGCTTGAACACCGGCGCATCCGGGAAAGTCTCGCGCACGTGCATGTAGGCGGGGCCGGAGGTGACGAAGCCGATGCGGCGGTCGATACCCGCCACCAGGGTATTGAAAGGGCTCTCCGTGGCTGCGGCGCGCAGCGCCTCCTCGCGCTCATGCATCAGCGCCACGCGCGGCTTGGCGTGGCCGGGCACCATCACCCAGCGCTGCGGGTCCTTGACGAAACCGGCCGGCTCGTGGGTTTCGCGCTCGCCTGGGAGGACACGGCCCTTGACGTGGCAGATGCGGGTAGTGAGGCGCAGGAGCACCGGGCAGCGGAAGCGCTCGGAGACGGTGAAGGCCGCGCGCGTCATGTCGTAGGACTCCTGAGCGTCCGAAGGCTCGAACAGCGGCAGGTGAGCGAAGCGGGCCCAGAAGCGAGAGTCCTGCTCGTTCTGCGACGAGGACATGCCGACGTCGTCGGCGACGGCGATCACCAGGCCACCCTCGGTGCCGGTCACCGTCATCGTCATCAACGCATCGGCGGCGACGTTGAGGCCGACGTGCTTCATCGCACAAAAGGCGCGTGCACCGACCATCGAGGCGCCGAGCGCGACCTCGAGCGAGACCTTCTCATTGACCGACCACTCTGTGTAGAGCTCCGGGAAACGCGACACTTCCTCGAGGATCTCGGTGGAAGGCGTGCCCGGATAGGCTGCGGCGACACGACAGCCGGCGTCACGAACGGCAAGGGCGACGGCCTCGTTGCCAGAAAGGAACAGGCGGCTCGGTGCGGTTTCAGGCAGGGCAGCACCCATGGGGAGATCCTCTCTGGTGGGTTCGGGGTCGGAACCCGCGAGCTTAGTGAGCGCCCTGCCCGGCTCCATTGACGAAGATCAACCGCCCTGCAGTCGTGGTCGCCACGGAACACCCGCGACGGGCGCCGATGCCGCACCCGCAGCGGCAGTGCGCTCGATCAGACCAAACGCGACGCGGGGCCTGCCCCACCGGGCGGCACCGCGTCGTTCGACCTGCGTAATCGGGAAGCTCAGCCGCCCGCGCCCTGCGGTGCGGCCGCCAGGCGCTGGGGAGCAGTCTGTTCGAGCCACTTGCGCACGCGCTTGGCGTCGGCGGTGCGGGTGTAGCGGCCGGAGGAATCCATCAGCACCATGACCACCTGCTGCTGGTGCAGCCAGGTCTGCATG
>JBEOKH010000082.1:0-10841 GCA_040275625.1 Thauera sp.
CGCCGAAGGCGCGACGCGCCGACACCCGCGCCGCAGACCGCGCTCGCACTGGGTGGCGATGCCGCCCACGTGCTCGAAGCGATCGGCCACGACCCGGTGAACATCGACACGCTCGCAGCACGCTGCGGCTTGACGGTGGACGCCCTGTACGCCATCCTGCTGCCACTCGAACTGGAAGGGCGCCTGGCCAAACTGCCTGGCGGGTGCTTCCAGCGCATCTGAAAGCGCATACGCGATTCGCCCGCAGTCATCACGTGGCGTTCCTGCAGGGTTCCCACAGCGCTCCTTCTCCACCCGCGCCGGGTTCTGGCCCTTCCGCCCCCATCGACGAGAGACCGCCTTGTTCGACATCCTCGTATACCTCTTTGAAAGCTACATCCACGCCGACGCCTGTCCCGAGGCCGACCTGCTCAGCCGCAAGCTGTCGGCGGTCGGCTTCGAACAAGAGGACATTTCCGAGGCACTGGAATGGCTGACCGGGCTGCGCCGCGTCGCGCGCGACATCCACCCGGGCATCGCGCCGCGGGAAGGCTCGGTGCGCATCTACACCGAAGACGAGCAGGCCCAGCTCGACGGCCGCTGTCGCGGCTTCCTGAGCCTGCTCGAGAGCGCGGGCGTGCTCGGCACCGCGCATCGCGAGCTGATCATCGAGCGCGCGATGGCGCTCGCGGACTTCAACATCAGCCTCAACCGCCTCAAGGTCATCGTGCTGATGGTGCTGTGGCAGCAGGAGGAGCCGATCGACACCCTGATGGTCGACGAGCTGCTCGCCGAGGAAGACGACTGGGCCTACGAGCCCACCATCCATTGATCGCACGAGCGGCCCGCCTTGCCTGCACCGGCAGGCCGTCCTTATCATCCGCCGCTTCCGAACCCACGCGCCCTCGCGGCGCGACCCTCGTTAACAGTCGAGCATGAGCAAGCAACTGATCATCGCGGAAAAGCCTTCCGTCGCGCAGGATATCGCCCGTGCGCTGGGCGGCTTCACCAAGGAGAAGGACTACTTCGAGTCCGACGAATATGTATTGTCGTCGGCCGTGGGTCACCTTCTCGAGCTCGTCGTGCCCGAGGAATTCGAGGTCAAGCGCGGCAAATGGACCTTCGCCCACCTGCCCGTCATCCCGCCTCACTTCGCGGTCAAGCCGATCGAGAAGACCGAGGACCGGCTGAAGCTGCTCACCCGCCTGATCAAGCGCAAGGACGTCACCGGCCTCATCAACGCCTGTGACGCGGGCCGCGAGGGTGAGCTGATCTTCAACTTCATCGCCCAGCACGCCGGCGCCCGAAAACCGATGCAGCGCCTGTGGCTGCAGTCGATGACCGCGCAGGCGATCCGCGACGGCTTCGCCCACCTGCGCGCCGCGCAGGAGGTCGAGGGCCTGCGCAACGCCGCGATCTGCCGCGCCGAGTCCGACTGGCTGATCGGCATCAACGGCACGCGCGCGATGACCGCGTTCAACTCCAAGACCGGCGGCTTTCACCTCACCACCGTGGGCCGGGTGCAGACGCCGACGCTAGCGATGGTCGTGGAGCGCGAGGACCGCATCCGCAAGTTCAAGTCGCGCGACTACTGGGAGCTGGAGGCGCGCTTCGGCTGCGCCACCGGCGAATACCCCGGGCGCTGGTTCGACGAGAAGTTCAAGCGCCCCGAGGGCGACGAGCACGCCACCGCCTTCCGCCTGTGGGACAAGGCCCGGGCCGAGGCCATCCGCGCCAGGTGCGCGGGCAAGCCGGGCGTGGTCACCGAAGAGGCCAAGCCCTCCACCCAACTGTCGCCGCTGCTCTTCGACCTCACCAGCCTGCAGCGCGAGGCCAACGGCCGCTTCGGCTTCTCGGCCCGCGTCACGCTGCAACTGGCGCAAGCGCTGTACGAAAAGCACAAGGTGCTGACCTACCCGCGTACCGACGCGCGCGCGCTGCCCGAGGACTACCTCGCCACCGTGAGCGAGGTCATGCGTACCCTGCCCGACCAGTACGCGCCCTTCGCCAACGAGATCACCAAACAGGGCTGGGTGCGGCCGAACAAGCGCATCTTCAACAACGCCAAGATCTCCGACCACTTCGCCATCATCCCCACCGGGGCGCTGCCCAGAAGCCTGTCGGACGCCGAGCACAAGATCTACGACCTGGTCACCAAGCGCTTTCTGGCGGTGTTCTACCCGGCGGCCGAGTACCAGATCACCACCCGCATCACCCGCGTCGAGGACGAGGCCTTCAAGACCGAGGGCAAGGTGCTGGTCAATCCGGGCTGGCTGACGGTGTATGGCAAGGAAGCCGCCAACGACGAGAAGGACACGAAAGAAGGCGGCAGCCCGCAACTGGTCGCGGTGAAGCAGGGCGAGACGGTGTCCACCGAGGACATCGTGGTCAAGTCCCTGCAGACCAAGCCGCCGGCGCGCTTCAACGAAGCCACCCTGCTGTCGGCCATGGAAGGCGCGGGCAAGATGGTCGACGACGAGGAGCTGCGCGCGGCGATGGCCGAGCGCGGCCTCGGCACCCCGGCCACGCGCGCACAGATCATCGAAGGCCTGATCAGCGAGCAGTACATCCACCGCGACGGCCGCGAACTCATCCCGAGCGCCAAGGCCTTCTCGCTGATCACGCTGCTGAAGGGCCTGGGCGTCACCGCGCTGACCTCGCCGGAGCTCACCGGCGGCTGGGAATACAAGCTCGCACAGATGGAACACGGCAAGCTCAGCCGCGAAGCCTTCATGAACGAGATCGCCGAGATGACGCGCGAGGTGGTCGAGCGCGCCAAGCGCTATGAGTCCGACACCGTGCCCGGGGAGTTCGTCACCCTGCAGACGCCGTGCCCGAAGTGCGGCGGCGTGGTGAAGGAGAACTACAAGAAGTTCGCCTGCCAGGGCTGCGACTGGAGCACCTGGAAGATCGTCGCCGGCCGCCAGTTCGAGTACGACGAGATCGAGACCCTGTTGCGCGCGGGCAAGGTCGGCCCGCTGCTCGGCTTCCGCAACAAGATGGGGCGCTTGTTCAACGCTGACATCGTGCTGAACGAGGACAAGCAGCCCACCTTCGACTTCGGCCAGCCCAAGGAAGGCGAGGAAGCCGAGGCGGTGGACTTCTCCGACCAGCAACCGGTGGGCGCCTGCCCCAAATGCGCCAGCCGCGTGTTCGAGCACGGCATGGCCTACGTGTGCGAAAAATCGGTCGGCCCGGGCAAGAGCTGCGATTTCCGCTCCGGCAAGATCATCCTGCAGCAGCCGATCGAGCGCGAGCAGATGGCCAAACTGCTGACCGAGGGCAAGACCGAGCTGCTCAAGGGCTTCGTGTCGGCGCGCACGCGGCGCAAGTTCTCGGCCTTCCTGGTGCGCGGCAAGGATGGCAAGGTCGGCTTCGAGTTCGAGGCCAAGGCGCCCAAGGCCGGAGCCCGGAGCGCTGCCGCGAAGACTGCCGACGCGAAGGCCGACGAAGCGGCGGGCGACGGCGAAGCCCCCGCGGCCCCTGCGCCGCGCAAGCGCAGCACAGCGCGCAAGACGGGCTGAGGCCGCAGCCTTCCTCAGGCCGCCTTGGTGGCGTTCAGGCGCTTGACCGCATTGACGAAGCGCGATAGCGCCGCCGAGAGCACGCCGCGTGGGATCATCACCTCGATCAACTGGAAGCGGCCGCGGGTGGCGATCGCGGTGTCGAGCGCGGCCTTCAGCTCCGCGCGCGTGCGCACGCGCACACCATCGCCGCCCATGCCCGCCGCCATGTGCGCAAAGCCCCAGTCGTCGAGGTCATTGAACCCGGACTCGGGCTGGAAGGTGCGCAGCATCTCCCAGCTCGCGTTGTTGAACAACAGCACGATCGGATCCCAGCCGTAGCGGCGGCAGTTGCCGAGCTCCCAGCCCGTCATCTGGAAGGCGCCGTCGCCAACCAGGATCAGCGGGCGCTGCCCGGTGGCGGCCTGCAGGCCGAGGCCGGCGGGCACGCCGAAGCCCATGGTGGCGTAGTAGCCGGGTGCGACCAGCGCGGTGTGCTCGATGTCCATTGCAGTGAACAGGCAGTCGCCCATGTCGGAGGCGATCGGCAGTTTGCCGTGCGCGGCCATGAGGTCGTTCACCGCACAGGCTATGTCGGCCGGGGCGATCGTCTCGGCGTCGGCCTGCAGCCCGCGCGGAAAGGCCGGGCGGTTCACGTTGAAGCGGGCCTCGGCGGGCGGCACGCGGGCGAGCAGGCCATCGACAAGCGCACCGAGCGAGATGTCCGAATAAGTGTGGTAGCCCATCGTGACCCGGGCCTCCAGCGCCTGGATCGTGCGCCGCAGGTCGATGTGCTTGCCGGAGACCGCGAAGTTGGTGTCGGAGATGATCACGCCGAGCAGGAACAGGCCGTCCGAATCCTCGACCAGCGCGCTCACCTCGGGCAGGCCGGCGAGCCCCATGTAGGTACCCATCAGCGGCGCGTCCTGCTCGGCGAGCAGGCCACGACCCATGAAGCTGGTCACCACCGGCACGCCGAGGCGGCGCGACAGCTCGGCGACCTTGTCCTCGAGGCCGAAGCGGCGCACTTCGACGCCCGCCATCAGCACGGGCGCGCGGGCCCGGCCGAGGTGCTCCAGGATCTCGTCCACACAGGCGGCGAGCGCATCGGCATCGACCGCGGGCGGCGCCGCGCGCACCACCGGTGCGCACGGACGCGCCACCATGTCACGCGGGATCTCGATGTACACCGGCAGCGAGTTGCGCACGCAGTTGCCGAGCACGCGTGCGATGTCGGCCGGCGCGCGCGCCGCGTCGTCAAGGCGCACCTGGTCGCAGGTGATCTCCTGGAAGATGCGGAATTGCGAATCCAGCGTCTTCGCCTGGTGGTGCAGCAGCAGGCCCGATTGCGACTCGCCCTGGCCCGGCCCGCCCGAGATCACCACCAGCGGCGACTTCTCGGCGTAAGCGGCGGCGACCGCGTTGATCATGTTGAGCGCGCCGGCACCGTAGGTCACCGCCGCGACCCCGATGCCTCCGTGCAGGCGCGCTGCCGCGTCGGCGGCGAAGCCGACGCCCGGCTCATGCGACAACGTGTACAGCGGCAGAATGCGCGTTTCCTCGATGATGCGGAAATACGGCAGGGCAAAGTCGCCCGGGATGCCGAAGATCTGGCGCGCGCCGTGGTCCACCAGCGCGTGCAGCAGCGATTCGGTCAGGTTCATGGTCGTCTCCCCGTTGGTGTGGTGATGGGGATTATGCGAGCCAGGGCCCGCATGGTGTGCGCATCATGAAGGTATAAAATGAGTCGATACGCACGTTTCGTGCATCAAGAGGCCTGACCATGAGCACCCTGAGCATAGACCGCCACGACCTCGCGATCCTCGACGCGCTACAGCGCCGCGGCGACGCCACCAACGCAACACTGGGCGAGGCCGTGCATCTGTCCGCTTCGCAGGTCAGCCGCCGCCTGCAGCGCCTGCAGGAGGCCGGGCTGATCACCGGCTACGCGGCACTGCTCGACCCGGCTGCGCTCGGCCTCGACGTGGTCGCCTTCGCCCACGTGGTGCTCGAGCGTCACGGCGGCGTGCGCACCGAAGCCTTCGAGGAGGGCGTCGCGGCGCTGCCCGAAGTGCTGGAGTGCTTCTCGGTGAGCGGCAACGCCGACTACGTGCTGCGCATCGTCGCACCCGACCTCGCCGCGTTTTCCGAGCTGATGATGAAGCGTGTGCTGCGCCTGCCCGGAATCGCCAACATCAAGACCGATATCGTCCTCGGCAGGATCAAACAGACGCATGTACTGCCGCTCGATCACATCGCCCGCCCAAGCCGGCCGCGCCGCGGCGTGCACTACACGGCGGGCTGAAACCCAGCCGAAAAAAACGGGCCGCGCGGGCCCGTTCGATTCTCCGCGGTGACGGATCAGCCTTCGAGCAGGCTGCGCAGCATCCAGGCAGTCTTCTCGTGCACCTGCATGCGCTGGGTCAGCAGATCGAGCGTGGGCTCGTCGCTCGCCTTGTCGGCAACTGGCGCGATGCTGCGCGCGGTCTTGATCACCGCCTCCTGGCCCTGCACCAGCAGGCGGATCATGTCCTGCGCGTTCGGCACGCCTTCGGGCTCGGCCATGCTGGTGAGCTTCTGGAATTCCTTGTAAGTGCCCGGCGCCGGGAAGCCGAGGGCGCGAATGCGCTCGGCGATCTCGTCGACCGCGAGCGCGAGTTCGTTGTACTGCGTCTCGAACATCAGATGCAGGGTGTTGAACATCGGCCCGGTCACGTTCCAGTGGAAATTGTGCGTGGTCAGATACAGCGTGTAGCTGTCGGCGAGCAGCCTCGACAGGCCTTCCGCGATTTTGGCGCGATCCTTTTCCTTGATCCCGATATCGATTTCCATGCTCGTTCTCCCGTAAGTGGCAGGCTTTTGCAGGCCCGCAGACATCCTGACCTCATCTTAGCGCTCTGCGCAGACATTGATCAAACCAATTGTTTGGATCGAAACAATCAATAAAAATCATCGCGGATCGGCATGCGCGATGCGCTCGGGTGCCGGCACCCGCCCCACCGGACGCACGCCGGGCAGGGCGCTGTCGATGATCGCGGCGCGCAGCATGTCGATCGCGCCGCTGCGCGGATAGGTCACCCGCCAGGCGAGCGCGACGCGGCGCGAAGGCTGCGGTTCGGTGAACGGTCGCACAGCCACCAGCGTGTTGTGCGACATCTCGTCCGCCGCGGAGCTCGGCAGCACGGTCACGCCGAGCCCGGTGGCGACCATGTGGCGGATGGTCTCGAGCGAGCTGCCCTCGAGGGTGCGCTGCAGGCCGCCGATGTTGCGGCAGCTCGGGCACACCTCGAGCACCTGGTCGCGGAAGCAGTTGCCGGAGCCGAGCAGCAGCAACTGGTCGTCGGCGAGATGTTCGGCTTCGATCGCGCGCTCGGCGGTCCACGGGTGCCCGGCAGGCATCAGCACACGGAAGGGCTCGTCGTACACCGGCTGCGCGACCACGCCGGCCTCCTCGAAGGGCAGGCTGATGATGATCACGTCGAGCTCACCGCGCTTGAGCGACTCCGCGAGGCGGGCGGTGAAGTTTTCCTGGATGATCAGCGGCATCCTCGGCGCGCGCTGGTGCACGCGCGGAATCAGCCGCGGCAGCAGGTAGGGCCCTATCGTGTAGATGACGCCAACGCGCAGCGGCCCGGCGAGCGGATCCTTGCCCGCGGCGGCAATCTCCGGGATCTGGCTCGCCTCCATCAGCACGCGCTCGGCCTGGGCGACGATTCGCCGCCCGGTCTCGGTGATCTTGACCTCTGAGGCGCTGCGCTCGAACAACTGGATGCCAAGCTCTTCCTCCACCTTCTTGACCGCCACCGACAGTGTGGGCTGGGAGACGTGGCACTTCTCGGCGGCGCGGCCAAAATGGCGCTCGTGCGCGAGGGCGACGAGGTAACGGAGATCGGTGAGGGTCATGGCTTCGACACGCTGGAAGGTGGTGAAACCTGAAATGGGCACCGCCCGATGTTACCGCGTCTTCACCTTGCTGCGCGGCTGGCGGGCGAGTCGATATACTCGCGTGCTCAGCGCGTCCGACCGCTTCCGATGCCCCCAAGCCCTTATCGCACCGCAGCCACCCTGCTGCTGCTCACCGCAGCCAGCACCGCAGCCGCGACCGAGAACAGTTTTTTCGAGCCGCTGCCGCTGGTACTGAGCGCCTCGCGCCTGCCACAGCCGCTGCAGGACAGCCCGGGTGCGGTCACCGTCATCGACGCCGACCTGATCGCAGCCACCGGCTATCGCGAACTCGCCCGCCTGCTGCGCCTGGTGCCGGGCTTCCAGGTCGGGCAGGAGCGGGGCAGCGCCCAGTGGGTCACCTACCACGGGCTCGGCATGGACTATCTGGTGCAGATGCAGCTGCTGGTCGATGGGCGCGCGACGCCGTCACCGTCCTTCGCCGCCAGCGCCGAACGCGCGCTCCCGGGCGACATCGAGCGCATCGAAGTGGTGCGCGGGTCGAACTCGGCGGCCTACGGGTCGAATGCCTTCCTCGGCATCGTCAACATCACCACCGACGACGCCGGCCGCGCGCCGGGCACGCGGCTACGCCTCGCCGCCGGCCAGCCCGGCATTGTCGATGGCAGCGTCCGCCATGCAACACAGACCGGACCATTGAGCCTGCGCGTGAGTGCCCATCACGAACAGGACGACGGCTTCGCAGACCTGCATGACGGCCGGCGTACCGACGTGCTCAACCTGCGCGGCGACCTGAGCATCGACGCCCACAACGAGCTGGACCTGATCGCCGGCATCGCCGAAAGCAGACACCAGCTGGGCTACGCCGGATCGATGTTCGACACCGCAGCCGAGCGCGAGGGCCGCCACACCAGCCGCTCGCTGCACCTGCGCTGGCACCACACCCCGAGTGCCGAGGAAGAATGGCTGATGTCGGCGTACTTGAGCCAGCAGCGTACACGCGACCGGTGGCGCCTCGATTCGACCGTAAACCCGCCGGCCAATCCCGCACTCGCCCGGATCCTCCAGACGCTCGGACACCGCCAGGCGACGGTCGGTAACGATGTCGCATCGAACCAGCACAACCTCGAGGTCGAACACCGCCTGCGCCTCGATGCCGAATCGCGCCTGATGTGGGGCGCGGAATGGCAGCGCATCGAGCAGGAATCCCCCTTCTACTACCACACCAGCGGCGAGCACGCGCGCAATGAGCACCGCCTGTTCGCCAACCTCGAATGGCGAATGGCGCAGGATCTGCTGTGGAACGCGGGCGGCATGATCGAGCAGCTCCAGCACGACACGGCCCGCTTCGCCCCACGCGTATTCCTCAACTGGCAGGCCAATCCGCAGCTCACCTGGCGCCTCGGCCATTCGCGTGCCTGGCGCCAGCCCTGGCTGTTCGAGCGCAACGCCGACGTACGCATCATCGATGACGAGGGGGCCGTGCTGCAGTACCGCCAGTTGCCCAATCCTGCGCTGCGCCCGCAACGCATCGATGCCAGCGAGATCGGCCTGCTCGGTGTCTTTGGCGAGCAGCGCAACACGCTCGATCTGCGCCTGTTCCGCGAGCGCATCGACGACCTCATCGTGCGCAATCCGGTCGACCCGGCAAGCGTGACCGGCGTGCTGCTGCCCGCACTGCAGGCGTATCTCGGCGGTACGCGCTGGGAGAACCACGACCGCCGCGTGCAACTGAACGGCCTCGAATACCAGCTTCACCTGAAGCCCTGGCGCGGCACCGAGCTCATCCTCGCGCACAGCATGATCCAGCGCGACATCGACGACGACCGCGTCCGCCGCAACGTCGCGCCCTACAGCGCCAGCCTGAGCTGGCTGCAGCGCGCCGGCCCGTGGCGTTCGATGCTGAGCGTGCTGCGCATGGGGCCAATCGATGCGGGCTTCAGCTACGTACCCGGTTACCGCTACACGGTGCCGTCCTACTCCACGGTGGACTGGAGCGTGGCGCGCACGCTGCAATTGCGCGCGCAGCCGGTCGAGGTCCGCCTGACCGGCATCAACCTGCTCGGCAGCCACCAGGAACTCGCCAACCGCCCGCTGCAGGCGCAAGCCGAATACGCCGGTCGTCCGGCGAATGAGGTGAGCAGGCAGATGTGGCTGTCGGTGGAGACGAAGTTCTGAGGCACCGACCCTTGAAGCCGGCACGCCCCGACCCGATGTGAAAACGAAGATCTCACCGGGAACGGGTTGCGGCCTGCCGCGTCCACGACAGGTGTGGATCACCGGGACTCCGGCTCCGAACCTCCCTGTTTCCGACCAAGGATGCACAACAACATGAGAAGACTCCTGTCCGCCAGCGCCGTCGCGATCGCCCTCGGCGCAATCCTGCCCCAGGCGTCCGTGCTGCCCGCCGCACACGCCCAGTCCGCCGTGGCCCCGCCGTCGATGGTCAGCCCCAACCGCTTCGGTTTGCCCGATTTCGGCGACCTCGTCGAGCAGGTCGGTCCGGCGGTGGTCAACATCAGCGTGGTGCAGCGCGCAGCGCAAGGCGCGACCACCGAGAACCCGCTCGCCAACGACCCCTTCTACGACTTCCTGCGCCGCTTCGGCGTGCCCATGCCGGGCTTTCCTGGCCAGCCGGGCATGGGACCGCGCGCGCGCCAGGGTATCGGCTCGGGTTTCATCGTCAGCAAGGACGGTTACGTGCTGACCAACGCCCACGTGGTCGCCGGCGAGGATGGCGACGCCGCACTGTCGGAGGTCACCGTCACGCTGATCGACAAACGCGAGTTCAAGGCCAAGGTGGTGGGCATCGACCGCCGCACCGACGTCGCCCTGCTCAAGCTCGACGCCAGCGGCCTGCCCGCGGTGAAGATCGGCAATCCCGACCAGTCGCGTGTGGGCGAATGGGTGGTGGCGATGGGCTCGCCCTTCGGCTTCGACAACACCGTCACCGCCGGCATCATCTCGGCCAAGGCGCGCCGCCTGCCCGACGAGACCTACGTGCCCTTCATCCAGACCGACGTCGCGATCAACCCGGGCAACTCGGGCGGCCCGCTGTTCAACCTCGCCGGCGAGGTCATCGGCATCAACTCGCAGATCTACTCGCGCTCGGGCGGCTTCATGGGGATCTCGTTCGCGATTCCGATCGACGTCGCGATGAACATCAAGGATCAGCTCGTCAGCCACGGCCGCGTGCAGCGCGGGCGCCTGGGGATCGCGATCCAGGGCGTGGACAAGGATCTGGCGCAGTCCTTCGGCCTCACCGACGCACGCGGCGCGCTCGTCGCCAGCGTCGAACCGGGCAGCGCCGCCGACAAGGCGGGGCTGAAGGCCGGCGACGTGGTCCTGGCGGTGGATGGCCGGCGCATCGAAGATTCCGCCGAACTGCCGCGCGTGATCGGCGAGAAGCGGCCGGGCAGCGGCGTCCGCCTCGAACTCTGGCGCGACGGCCGCAGC
>JBEOKH010000083.1:0-2534 GCA_040275625.1 Thauera sp.
CGATGGCGTTCATGCGCGATCACGGCGTGCTCAAGGACATCTATTCCGAGAGCACCGGCACGGCGCACAAGACGGCCAAGGGCACCAAGGTATCGGTGCGAACGGTCAAGGCGCCGGGGTTCGGTCCCAAGGGCGTGCTGCGTTGCGTTCTGCCGTTCACGGTCTTCCTCAAGTTGAAGGACATCAGTGGCAACGTGCTGCCGCCCTACGACGAGGAGTTCCGCGAAGTCGCGATGGACACGGCGCAAGCCGCGGCCTACCGCGATCTGGCGGGTCGCCTGACCCAGGAGCTGAAGCAGGCCCTGGCGAAGCGCGACACGACGCTGCTCGGCGTGGTCCTCAACGTGCTGCTGGCCTGGCCGGACTGCTGCTTCCGGTCGGAAACCGTGGTGCATCCGCGCACGCGCAACACCTTGGCGTTCGTGCCGGCTCAGTTCAACGAGTTGGAGGTGATGCCCAAGGAACGCGAGCTGATCGAGATCTGCAAGCAGGAGAAGGCAGAAGGTCGCAAGACCCTGGTCTATTCGGTCTACACCGGCACGCGCGACACCACGTCGCGTTTGAAGGTGCTGCTGGAGCAGGAAGGCTTCAAGGTGGCGGTACTGCGCGCGAGCGTGGATGCCTCCCGCCGCGAGGACTGGATCGCCGAGCAGTTGGACCGTGGCATCGACGTGCTCATCACCAATCCCGAGTTGGTGAAAACCGGCCTGGACCTGCTGGAGTTCCCGACCATCGTGTTCCTCCAGTCGGGCTACAACGTGTATTCGTTGCAGCAGGCCGCGCGGCGCTCATGGCGCATCGGCCAGAAGCAGCCGGTGCGCGTGATCTACCTCGGCTACGCCAACTCCTCGCAGATGACCTGCCTGGGGTTGATGGCCCGGAAGATCATGGTGTCGCAAAGCACGTCGGGAGACGTACCCGAGTCGGGCCTGGATGTTCTGAACCAGGATGGTGATTCCGTCGAGGTCGCACTGGCCCGGCAGCTTGTCACGGTCTGATCCATGTGCCCATGCCGGTGGCCCCTCGGGGTCGCCGGCTTCTTTCCACGGCCCTTCGGGGCCGTTTTTCTTGGGCGTATGACAGTCTATGGCGCCGCCCCCCATGTATTCGGGCGGGCGTCAGTGCGTTTTGTTTGCTGCCCGCAGGCCAAGCGGCGGCGATGGTGAGCGCTCCGTGTTCCAGGGAAGCGCCCTCCATGCAACCATCCATCCGCGCTGTTCACCGCCTGGCCCTCGTCGCTGGCTTGCTGGCCGGCAGCCTGTTGGCCGCCGGCTGCGCGACGACCGCCGCACCGTCTGCGTCAGCGGTGCCGGCCGCATCGCCAACCGCCGTCGCGCCGGAGCCGGGTTTCGTTCCGGTGGCCCGCTACGGACGCTACACCCTGGTCGAGCTGGTGCCGGAACCTGCGCAGCGGGATCTCTTGCAGCAGGCGGTGGAGGTCTCGATTCCGCCCATGCTCGATGCCAGCGTGGGCGATGCCATGCGCCATGTGCTCCTGCGCTCCGGCTACCGGCTCTGCGATGCGGCCGAGGCCGCCACGCTCTACGCGCTGCCGCTGCCCGCCGCACACCTGCGCCTGGGCCCGCTGATGCTGCGCGATGCCTTGCTGACCCTTGCCGGCCCCGCCTGGGAGCTGTCGGTCGATGACTTGACCCGCCAGGTCTGCTTCAGCCGGCGCGGTGCTCCCACCTTCCTTTCCGCCAACCCGCCCGGCACCGCCACGCCCGTACCGGACGCCGACCGGCCCGGGGAGATGCAGCCATGACCTTTCCCCAAGCGCCATCCGAGCGCAATTCCCGCACGCGCTGGCTCAAGGTCGCCGCGGCCTTCTGGCTGGTCCTCATCAGTGCCGTGGCACTCGTCAACAGCGTCGGCCTGTCGCGGCTCGCCGAACAGACCCAGAGCAGCGCACAGGATGCGCAGGTCAATGCGCTGGGCCTGCGCGTGGCCGATCTCGAACACCAGGCCAATGCGGACAAGCGCCGGCCGGTGCCGATCAGCCAGGCCGAATTCGCCAACGCGCGGCAGGCGCTGGACGAACGGATGACGCGCCTCGAAGAGGCCGATGAGGCGAGGGCCTTGGCCGTCGACCTGCAGACGCTGCTGGCGCGCGTGAGCGGAATCGAAACCCGCCTGGAGAAGATCCGGCAGGTGGCATCCGCCGCTCGCCCGCGCGCTCCGGTTGCGACGAAGCCCAAGGTGCCGGAGCCGCCGTTCCGGGCGCTCGGCGTGGAGCTGCGGGGAGGCGAGCGCTTTCTGTCGATCACCTCCACCGCCGCGGCCTCGCTCGCGGGCGCCCGGCTGCTGCGCGAGGGCGATGCCGAGGGCGGCTGGCAACTGCAGTCCATCGAGGCGCAGGCGGGCGTGTTCCAGGTGAACGGCCAGACGCAGCGCGTCGCGGTGCCGTAGGAGGTCGCCATGAACCTGCGGCCGTTGCTCGCTGCCGTTGTCCTGTTCGCCGCTTTCGGCGCATCCGCCCAGCCGGCCCCGGTGACGAACTCGCGCATGGTGCCCGCCCAGGTGCAGCCGGGCGC
>JBEOKH010000084.1:0-2759 GCA_040275625.1 Thauera sp.
ACTTCAACCTGCAGAAGGACACCTGCGAGTTCCGTTGCCTGTCGATCATGGACGGCATCGCGCTGCGCACGCGCGAAGGTGCGCCCTTCCTGACCCTGAACGGCGTGCAGACGCAGTCGGCGCGGGTGCACAACCTGCTCGGCGACCTGCCCACAGTGCGCCAGCGCGCCGAAGTGCTGCGCATCAGCCCACAGGGTGCGCACACGCGTCAGGTCATCGAACTGTTCCGCACCGCACTCGACGGCGAGCGCAGCCCGGCCGAGGCGCTCGCCGCCTGCCGTGAGTGGATGGTCGAAGAACCCTGCAACGGCTTCTGGCACGGCCGCGCGGGCGTCGAACAGTACGTCGCCGCCTGAATCGTGGGGGTGGGCTTGCCCGCGAACATCCCTCTTCAGACCTTGCCTTCGCGGGCAAGCCCGCTTCGACCAAAGCAGCTCCCCGCCACGCGTCCGCGCCCGGACGCCTGATTCCGCTGCCCTCCCCTCCCGCTTTCGGAGACAGAACATGCCTGCCCTTCCTTCTCTTCCGCGCCCGCCCCTGTCGTCGGCGCTGCTGCCCGGCAACCTGCGCCAGCGCATCGGCGAGCGCCTGGAAAACTTCCGCATCCCCGATTTCACCGTGCCGGCGCCGCTGGCCAAGCTGGTCTCGCGTCTGCCGCAACAGCCGCCCACTCACGTGCTGACGCTGGCGCTCAACCTCGCGCTCGACCGCATTCTGCCGCGCGCCACGCTCGCGCCGCTGATCGGCCACCACCTGCAGATGCGCGTGCTCGATGCCGGGCTCACGCTCGACTTCACCCTCGGCGAGCGCGGCTTCCGGCGTGCGACGCCGGCCGCGGGCGCCAAGCCCGACCTGATCATCTCGGCAACCACGCGCGATTTCATGGCGCTCGCGCTGCGCGAGGAAGACCCCGACACCCTGTTCTTCAGCCGCCGCCTGCGCATGGAAGGCGACACCGACCTCGGCTTGCTGGTCAAGAACACACTCGACGCGGTGGACTGGGACGCCCTCAAGGCGAAGCTCCTCGGCCGCCGCGGCTGAACATCTCATGCAGGAGCGGCGAGACCCGCGAACCGGGCGCTCCGGCACCCGATGCGCGCCAGCTTCGGCAGCGTCACACATCGGCCGAATGCGCGTCCGACCGCATCCGCGGTAAGCTCGTGGTCCGCCGCTCGACGCCTCCTGCGATGCCCTCCGAATTCGACCTGATCCGGCGCCACTTCACCCGGCCCGCGCGCCACACCGAACTCGCCGTCGGCGACGACGCAGCCCTGCTCGCCCCGCGACCCGGCATGCAGCTCGCGGTGTCCACCGACATGCTGGTCGCCGGCACGCACTTCTTCGCCGACACCGACCCGGAGGATCTCGGCTGGAAGACGCTCGCGGTCAACGTCTCCGACCTCGCCGCAATGGGTGCCGAGCCGCGCTGGGCCTTCCTCGCCCTCGCCCTGCCGCAGGCGGACGAGGCCTGGATCGCAGCCTTCGCGCGCGGCTTCTTCGACTGCGCCGACGCCTTCGGAGTCGACCTGGCCGGGGGCGACACCACGCGCGGTCCGCTCACCCTGTCGGTCACCATCATCGGCGAGACCCCGGCAGGTGCTGCGGTGACCCGCGCCGGCGGCCGCGCGGGCGATGACCTGTGGGTGTCGGGCCAGCCCGGTCGCGCCGCGCTCGGACTTGCCGCGCTGCGCGGCGAAACCGCGCTCCTGCCGGACGCGCGCGCGCAGTATGTCGCCGCCCTGCAGCGCCCGCAGCCAAGGGTCGCGCTTGGCCTCGCACTGCGCGGACTGGCGAGCGCGATGCTCGACGTTTCCGACGGCCTGCTCGGCGACCTGCGCCACATCCTCGAATGCTCGGCCGCAGGTGCGGTCGTCGACGTCACGGCGCTCCCTCTCGCCACGCTGCACACCAGCGGCGCCGAGCACGCCCGCTGCCGGCGCTGCCTGCTCGCCGGCGGCGATGACTACGAACTGCTGTTCTCGGTCCCGCCCGCGCAGCGCGCACGAATCGAGGCACTCTCGCAGCAGCTCGATCTTCCGCTCCACCGCATTGGACGCCTGACCGCGGACTGCGGTCAGCTCCTGCTGCGCGAAGCCGACGGCACGCTGGCGACGCCGGTCGCCTGGGGCTACGATCACTTCGGCTGATCGCCTCGCCGGAGCCCCCGCCGCCGAGCCCCCTCACCCGATGCCCGAGACCATGCGCCCGACTGCACGCCTGCTGATGAGCCACCCTGCCCACTTCATCTCACTCGGTTTCGGTGCCGGGCTGTCGCCGTGGGCGCCAGGCACGGCGGGGACGCTGCTCGGCTGGGCGCTTTACCCTCTGATCCGCACGCCAGTGTCGGAGTTCGTCTTCCTTGCCCTGCTCGCCAGCTTCTTTCTGGCCGGCGTGCTCGCCGCCGAGCGCACCGGGCGTGCCCTCGGCGTACCCGACCACGGCGGCATCGTGTGGGACGAAATGGTGGCGATCTGGCTGGTCCTGCTGTTCACGCCCTCCGGCCTGTTGTGGCAGGCGGTCGCGGTGGCGGTGTTCCGCTTCTTCGACATCGTCAAGCCGCCGCCGATACGCTGGGCCGACCGCAGTTTCAAGGGCGGCTTCGGCGTGATGTTCGACGACATCGTCGCCGCCGGCTACACCTTGCTGGTGCTGGCGCTGCTGGTCAACCTGTCCGGAGGCTGAGCCGATGACCGACGAGATGCTCGACGCCCTCGCCCGCCGGGTCGGCGAGGCCCTGGCCACCCGTGGCTGGCGGCTGG
>JBEOKH010000085.1:0-1554 GCA_040275625.1 Thauera sp.
CGACACCATTGAAGCCCACATCGATCTGGCGGCGCTGTTCGCCCCCAACCGGATTTGAAGCGTTGCAGGACTGACACGAATGAACGCAGACACCCCGCGCCGCCACGGCGCCGAAGCCTCCCTGCTCGGGCAGGCGGTTGCCTACCGCGACACCTACGCGCCTGAGCTGTTGTTTCCGATCGAGCGCCAGTTGAAGCGCAATGAGCTCAACATCGCAGCCGGCGCCCTGCCTTTCGTCGGCGAGGACCTGTGGAACGCTTACGAGCTCTCCTGGCTCGACGCGCGCGGCAAGCCGGTCGTGGCGCTCGGCGAGTTCCGCGTGCCAGCCGGCTCGCCGCGGCTGATCGAGTCGAAGTCGCTCAAGCTCTACCTGAATTCCTTCAACCAGCAACGCTGCGCGGCAGTGGACGAAGTGCGGGCGACGATCGCACGCGACCTCTCCGTCGCCGCCGGCGCAGCGGTGGGCGTGGTCCTGCTGCCGCTGCACGAACGACCGCAGCGCCGCTTCGACTATCCGCAAGGCCGCTGCGTGGACGATCTCGAGATCGACATCGACCGCTACCAGCCTAGCCCGGAGGTGCTGCGTGCCTGCGGCGCCGAAGTCGAGGAGACGCTGTACTCGCATCTGCTCAAGTCAAACTGCCTGGTCACCGGCCAACCCGATTGGGGCACGCTGGTGGTGCGCTACCGCGGGCCGGCGATCGACCGCGAGGCTCTGTTGCGTTACGTGGTGTCCTTCCGCGCCCACAACGAGTTTCACGAGCAGTGCGTGGAGCGGGTGTTCTGCGACCTGATGGCGCGCTGCCGACCGCGCGAACTCGCGGTGTGGGCGCGCTACACCCGCCGTGGCGGCCTCGACATCAATCCCTTCCGCGCCAGCCGCGCCGGCCTGCTGCCGGACGAGGCGATGGAGGTGCGTCAGTGAAGGCTATGCGGTGCGCGATTTTGCGCGCGGCAAATGTGCAACATCGTTTGCGAACCATGGGCAAAAGCGCGTGCGGGTGGTTTAATAGCCCTCGTGTAACAACCAACACCAGAGAGGTATGAAATATGAAGGCTTTCGTTGCTGTTGCGGTTGCTGCAGGTCTCCTCACCGCCTCGCCCGCGTTCGCGTCCGAGGCCTTGGCCAAGTCGAAGAACTGCCTGGCCTGTCACTCGGTGGACAAGAAGCTGGTCGGTCCCGGCTACAAGGAAATCGCTGCCAAGTACGCCGGCCAGGCCGATGCCGCGGCGATGCTCGCCGACAAGGTGCAGAAGAGCGGCGTGGGCGCCTGGGGCAAGGTCCCGATGCCTCCCAATCCGCAGGTCAATGCCGCCGACGCCAAGGCGCTCGTCGACTGGATCCTGACGCTCAAGTAATGCCGCATCCGGGCCGGCGCTGCCGGCCCGCCGATGCGGGTCGATCCCGACACCGCATCTCGCCCAAGGGCCCGGACTTCCGGGCCCTTTTTGTTCCTGAACGACAATAGCGGGTTCGCAAGGACAGACCCCGGCGAGAACATGACCGCACGCACCCTCTACGACAAGCTCTGGGACGAACACGTCGTCCACACC
>JBEOKH010000086.1:0-7035 GCA_040275625.1 Thauera sp.
GTGCAGAAGTACATCTCGCTGACCGGTCACAAATACGAGACCACGCCGCTGCTGGCGAGCAAGATGATCTGGGCGGGCCTGTCCAAGGCCGACCAGCAGGCGGTCAAGGAAGCTGCGGTCGAGGCGGGCAAGCTTAACCGCGAGATGTCGCTGGCCGCCGATGCCGAGTTGCGCACGAAGCTGACCGCCGCCGGTGTGCAGCTCAACGAGATCGACCAGACGCTCTTTGTCGCCAAGACCAAGCCGGTCTATGACAAGTGGTCGGCGCAGTATCCCGACCTGGTCAAGCTGATCGTCTCGGAGGCGGGCAAGCAATGACGACCACCCACACCTCCAGCGGGGTCCCGGCGCCGACCGGCACCTTGGCCTCGGTGGTGAAGTGGGTGGACAAAGTGGTCGTGATCGCCGGTACGGCGGTCGCGATCACCGCTCTGGTCATCATGTTCGTCTCCCTGATGGCCGAGGTGATCGTCCGCTACTTCACCAACCAGGGCATGGGCTGGCCGACCGAGATGCCCAACATCCTGTTTCCGTGGCTGGTCATGGGTGGCATCGTGCTCGCCGCCCAGCGCGGCCAGCACATCGCGGTGACCGCAATCCAGGCGCGACTCGGACGCATGGGCAACAAGGTGTTGTTGATCGGCCACCAGGCGCTCATCGCCGCAACTTTCTTCTATCTCGCCTGGGTGGGACTCGACGTGCTCGAGATCACTGGGACCGAGGTGTTCCCGGTCACCGGCATCACGGCGAAATGGGCCTACCTGGCACTGATCGCCGGCTTCGTCGGCCTCGGGATCACCGCGCTGACCACCCTGGGCCATCTACTGCCCGCGAGCGATCCGCTTGCCGTGCGTGCCCACCACATCGAGGAGGACGTATGACTCTGACCATGCTTCTGGTGTTCGGCGCCCTGCTCGTTCTGGCGCTGCCGGTCGGCTATGCGCTGGTGATCAGCTCGGGCCTGGCCGCGGTGACGGTCGGCGGCATGCCGAGCGTGGCGGCGGTGGTGAAGATCTTCCAGCCGACGCAGAGCTTCCCGCTGCTGGCGATCCCGTTCTTCATGCTCTCGGGCAGCCTGATGATGGGCGGCACGCTGGGCAAGCGACTGATCCACTTCGCAACCATGCTCGTCGGTCGCTTCCACGGCGGTCTCGGCCAGGTCACGGTGGTGGGCTCGACCGTGTTTGGCGGCGTGTCGGGCTCGGCCGTGGCGGAAGCCTCGGCACTCGGCTCGATGCTGATCCCCTGGCAGAAGCGGGAGGGCTATCCCGGGGCGTTCGCCGCCGCGGCCACGGCCTCGTCCTCGGTGATCGCCGGCCTGATTCCGCCTTCGATCCCGCTGATCCTGTTCGCCGCGGTGTCCAACCAGTCGATCGCCTCGCTGTTCCTGGCAGGCGTGCTGCCAGGGCTGCTGCTGTGCGCCGGCTTCATGCTGACCTGCTACTTTTCGGGGCGGCTGCGTGGCTTCAAGCGCCTGACTGACGAGGTCACGCTGAAGGGCGTGCTCAGCGCCACCCTCTCGGCGGCACCCGCACTCGCAATGCCTGCGTTCATCGTGATCCTGCTGCGCGCCGGCATCGCCACGCCGACCGAGGTCAGCGTGCTGGCGGTGTTCTACGGCCTGCTCGTGAGCATGCTGGTGTATCGCGACCTCACCCTGCGCAGGCTCTACGATGCGCTGCTGCATACCGCGGTGACGACGGGCGTGGTGATGCTGGTGATCGCGGCCTCTAACCTGGTGGGCTACGTGCTGACCGTCGAGGCGGTGCCGACCGCGGTGGCCGATTGGACGGCGGAAACCCTCAAGTCACCGTGGATGGTCATCCTGATGCTGAACTTCATCATGGTGACGGTGGGCATGTTCCTCGACCTGCCGGCGGCGATCCTGCTGCTCGGTCCGACCTTCGTCGCCATCGGCAATGCGATCGGTCTCGACCTGATCCAGCTCGGCATCATGATGGCGGTGAATCTGAGCATCGGCCTCTTCACCCCGCCGGTCGGCACCACGCTCTTCATCGCGTCGGCGATCTCGCGAGAGAAAGTGGGGGCGGTCGTGAAGGAGCTGTGGCCGTTCTACCTGGTGGCGATCACGGTGCTCGGCCTGATCTCCTTCGTACCGGCCTTCACCATCTACTGACCGGACACGGCCCCCGCGACTGCGGGGGTCGTGCGACCGACGAGGATATTCCATGAAGACGATTGCATTTGCCGGGCTCGGCGCGATGGGCCTGCCGATGGCGAAGAACCTGCTCGCCGCGGGACATCGCGTGCGCGGCATCGATCTCAACCCCACCGCACTGGCGGCGCTGGCAGCAGCTGGCGCAGAACCTGCGACCGATGCGGCGAGCGCGGCCAGCGGCGCCGAGGTGCTGATCCTGATGGTGGTCAACGCGGCTCAGGCCGAGCAGGTGCTGTTCGATAACGGCGCGCTGCAGGCCCTGGACACTGGCGGCATCGTCTGCCTGATGGCGACGTGCCCGCCGGCCGCGGTCGAGCGCATCGGCGAGCGCGTCCTGGCCGCCGGCCGCCGCTTCGTCGATGCGCCGGTCTCGGGCGGTACCGCCGGCGCCACCGCGGGCACGCTGACCATCATGGCGGCGTGCGAGCGCGCCACCTTCGAGGACATGCAGCCGGCGTTCCAGGCCGTGGGTCAGCGCATCTTCCAGGTCGGCGAGCGCCCCGGCCAGGGCGCCACGGTCAAGACCGTCAACCAGCTGCTGTGCGGCGTGCATATCGCCGTGGTCGCCGAAGCCTTCGCACTGGCGGCCAAGGTGGGTGTCGATCTCGAAGTGCTGCTCGAGCTCATGGGCGGCTCGGCAGCCTCGAGCTGGATGCTCAAGGACCGTGGTCCGCGCATGCTGCAGGCCGACCCCGAGGTCAGCAGCGCGGTCGACATCTTCGTCAAGGATCTCGACATCGTGCTCGAGGCTGGGCGGGATGCAAAGGCGGCCCTGCCGATCGCTGCAGTTGCGCACCAACTCTTCCTGGCGACCTCCGGCCGCGGCGAAGGCCGTGCCGACGACAGTCAGGTCATCCGCAGCTACTACGCGCTGAACGGCACCGTGCCGGCTGCGCGATCCTGACCCGCGGCCGTACGCGCCGCGCATTCCACAAAGAGGACCGCCAATGTTCGTCCAGATCGTGAGCATCGTCTTCCCGGTGTTCACGGTGATTGCGATCGGTTACCTGTATGGGCGCAAGCACCGCCCCGACATGATCGCCACCAACCAGGTCAACATGGGCATCTTCGTGCCTGCGCTGATTTTTTCCGCGCTGGCCGGGAAGTCGGTCGAGCTGGCCGACGTGCAGATGATCGCGCTCGGTGGCGTCGTAATCGTGCTCGGGTCCGGGCTGCTCGGATGGCCGATCGCGCGCTGGCTCGGTTACGCGCCCAAGACCCTGCTGCCACCGATGATGTTCAAGAATGCCGGCAACATGGGGCTGCCGCTGCTGCTGTTCGCCTTTGGCGAGCCGGTCCTTCCCGCCGCGGTGGTCCTGTTCCTGGTCGAGAACGTCCTGCACTTCGCGATTGCCACCTGGTGGCTCGGCCACAACGCCAGGCTGTGGCGGCTCGTGCGCGAACCGGTGATCGTTGCGGGCATCGCCGGTGTGCTGGTGAGCCTGTCCGACGTCGCGCTGTGGGCGCCCTTCCTGTCGGCGATCAGGATCGTCGCCGACGTGTCGACCGGGCTGATGCTGTTCTCGCTGGGTGTGCGCCTGAACGCCGCGCCCTTTGCGGAGTGGCGGATCGGCCTCGTCGGGGCGGTGGCGACGCCGCTCGCCGGAATGCTGCTCGCCTACCTGTTCTGTCTGGGCTTTGGCTTGTCGCGCGAAGCCACGAACATCCTGCTGGTCTTCGGTGCCCTGCCGCCTGCGGTGCTGAACTTCATGTTCGCCGAGCGCTATGCCCAGGAGCCGGAAAAGGTGGCGTCGATCGTGATCCTCGGCAATCTGGTCGCACTGCTCTCGATCTCGCTCGCGCTGGCACTCAGCCTGGCCGCGTGATCCGGCCGGGCGTCGGGCAGCGTGCGCACGGTGCCCGCACATGGCGAGCGTGCCGGCGGCTGCGACGCCCGACGCGCAGGATGAGCAGCTCCGCTCGCTGGGGATGGAGCGGCCGTGGTTACTGCGAGCAGGGGCTGCAGTGTGTTTTCTGCGACGTAAAGCCGACCGCGCGGGTGCGTCTTGTCGCTGCCGCGCGCCTCAAGGTGCCCTCGCCTTCATGCGGAATCCGCTCGGGGCCTCCCCTGTCCATTCCCGGAATGCCCGCGCAAAGCTCTTCTCGCTGTCGAAACCCACCGCTGCGGCGATCTGCTTCACCGGCTTCCTCGTCTGCAGCAGCAGCCTGATCGCGTGTTCCCGGCGCGCCTCGTTCTTCAGCCGCTGCAGCGACACCCCTTCCTCCTTCAACTGGCGGTGCAAGGTACGCACCGAGGTGTTGAGCTGTGCGGCGACGTCTTCCGCGGTGTGCGCGGCGGCGGGCGCGGCGGCGAGGATCAGGGAGACGCTGTGCACCAGCAGGCGATCGCGGCGGTATTGCAGCACGGTGAGCGGCAGCGCGCGTTGCAGCATGGCCTGCAGCGCCTTCTCGTCGCGGCGCACGGGCAACGCCAGATAGCGTGCGTCGAAGGTGAGGCCGGCGGTGTCGGCCTCGAAACGCACCGGGCCGGGGAAAAGGTAGCGGTAGGCGTCGGCGTGAGGCGGGGCGGGGAAGGGGAGGGTGGTCCCGGAAAGCGCGATGCGCGAATCCACCAGCCAGCAGGCGTAGCCGAGCAGGTAGCGCAGCGTGCTCACCAGGCAGAACTCGCGCACATCGCCGAGCCGGGTGTGCTCGGCGATGTGAATGGAGGCCATGCCGCGTTGTTGGGCAAACTCGAGCACGATGTCCCCGGTGAGCAGGCGGTGGTGGCGGCACCAGCGCTTGAGCGCCACCTCGAGCGTGGGTGCGGTGAGCGACGCCCGGCACAACATGCCGTAGCTGCCCCAGGGCAGCCGGCGCGAGAACCAGCCCAGCGCCTCGTCGTCGAGCGCCTGCATCGCCACCCCCGACATCACCTCCATCTGTGCCGCGGTGACGCGCGCACCGGCGTCATCGAGCAGCGCGCGCGGGATCTGCGCCTGAGCGAGCGCGCTGGCGGGATCCATGCCCAGCCGGCGGTACCCGGTGACGATCGCGCGGATGAAGGCGATCGGCGTGGCGGCGCGACCAAGCCTCAGTTCAGCGGGCGATGGGGTGAGGATCTTCATGTGGAGAAATCCTATGCTTTGTGGCACGAATTGCAACCACGATGGCACGCGGGAGCGACCGTATCCAGCTACTCTGCATCCATCCGCGGGCGTGTGCCGTCCATAATGGATTCGCGCAGCGAGCCCGACGCGCCAGGACAACTTCGACAAGGAGACACCCCATGAACGTGCCCAGCCTGAACTTCAACCTCGGCGAGACCATCGACGCCCTGCGCGACACGCTGCAGGCCTTCTGCGCTGCCGAGATCGCGCCGCGTGCGGCCGAGATCGACCGCGCGAACGAGTTCCCCGCCGACCTGTGGAAGAAGCTCGGCGACCTTGGCGTGCACGGCATGACGGTGAGCGAGGAGTACGGCGGCACCGACATGGGCTACCTCGCCCACATCGTGGCGATGGAGGAGATCTCGCGCGCCTCGGCCTCGGTGGGCCTGTCGTACGGCGCGCACTCCAACCTGTGCATCAACCAGATCCGCCGCAACGGCACCGAGGCGCAGAAGCAGAAATACCTGCCCGCGCTGATCGCGGGCGATCACGTCGGCGCGCTGGCGATGTCCGAGCCCAACGCCGGCTCCGACGTGGTGTCGATGAAGCTGCGCGCCGACCGCAAGGGTGACCGCTACATCCTCAACGGCAGCAAGATGTGGATCACCAACGGCGGCGACGCCGACACGCTGGTGGTCTATGCCAAGACCGACGTCGCCGCCGGGCCGAAGGGCATCACCGCCTTCCTCATCGAGAAGGGGATGAAGGGCTTTTCCCATGGCACCCACCTCGACAAGCTCGGCATGCGCGGCTCCAACACCTTCCCGCTGTTCTTCGACGATGTCGAGGTGCCGGTGGAGAACGTGCTCGGCGGCGAGGCCAACATCGGCCGCGGCGTGCAGGTGCTGA
Organism: Thauera sp.; assembly: GCA_040275625.1. GTDB lineage: Bacteria > Pseudomonadota > Gammaproteobacteria > Burkholderiales > Rhodocyclaceae > Thauera. The sequence continues at coordinate 6,139 of JBEOKH010000086.1, forward strand.
TGAGCGGCCTGGACTACGAGCGCGCGGTGCTCTCGGGCGGCCCGCTCGGCATCATGGCGGCGTGCATGGATGCGGTCGTGCCCTACCTGCACGAGCGCAAGCAGTTCGACACCCCGATCGGCGAGTTCCAGCTCATGCAGGGCAAGGTCGCCGACCTGTATTCCATCTGGAGCGCCTGCCGCGCCTACGCCTACGCCGTGGGCCAGGCCTGCGACCGCAGCGACCACGCGCGCAGCCTCCGCAAGGACGCCGCCGGCGTCATCCTCTACACCGCCGAGAAGGCCACCTGGATGGCCGGCGAGGCGATCCAGACCCTGGGCGGCGTCGGTTACACCAACGAGTATTCGGTCGGCCGCCTGTGGCGCGACGCCAAGCTGTACGAGATCGGCGCCGGCACCAGCGAGATCCGCCGCATGCTGATCGGCCGCGAACTCTTCTCCGAAACCCGTTGAGCGGAGCGCGAGCGATGAGCATGATCAAATCCGGCATCAACACCCGCAGCGCCGATTTCCAGGCCAACGCCAGCGCCATGCGCGGCCTGGTCGCGGACCTGCGTGCGAAGGCCGCCGAGGTGAGCCTCGGCGGTGGCGAGGCGGCGTGCGCCAAGCACACCGCACGTGGCAAGCTGCTGCCGCGCGACCGCGTCGGCCACCTGCTCGACCCAGGCACGGCCTTCCTCGAGATCGGCCAGATGGCGGCGTACGGCATGTACGACAACGACGCGCCGAGCGCCGGTGTGATCGCCGGCATCGGCCGCGTGCAGGGCCTCGAGTGCATGATCGTGGCCAACGACGCCACCGTGAAGGGCGGCAGCTACTTCCCGATGACGGTCAAGAAGCACCTGCGCGCGCAGGAGATCGCCCAGGCCAACCGCCTGCCCTGCATTTACCTGGTGGA
>JBEOKH010000087.1:0-11634 GCA_040275625.1 Thauera sp.
CGCGCGATCATCGCCGGGGTGAGCTCGCCCGCCGCCGGCAGCAGCCACTGTCCGTGCGGTTGCGCCCACTCGCCCTTCTCGTCGAACTTGCCGATCACGCGCGGACGCACCGCGTCCTTCCAGTTGTAGAGCTCCTCCTTCAACTGATACTCGAGGAACTGGCGCTTCTCCTCGATCACGAGGATCTCGTCCAGTCCGTCGGCGAAGCGGCGCACGCCCTCGGCGTCGAGCGGCCACACCATGCCGACCTTGTACAGGCGCAGGCCGATCGCCGCGGCGGTGGCCTCATCGATGCCGAGGTCGTCGAGCGCCTGGCGCACGTCGAGATAGCTCTTGCCGCTGGTGATGATGCCCAGGCGCGCCTGCGAACTGTCGATCACCGTGCGGTCGAGCCCGTTCTTGCGACAGTAGGCGAGCGCGGCGTAGAGCTTGTGGTGGAGCAGGCGCTCCTCCTGCACCAGCGGCGGGTCGGGCCAGCGCAGGTTGAGGCCGTCGAGCGGCAGCGGGAATTCATCCGCCGATGGGATCAGCGTGCGCACGCTGAAGGGATCGACCTCCACCGAGGACGAGGTCTCGACGGTGTCGGTGAGCGCCTTGAACGCCACCCAGCAGCCCGAGTAGCGCGACAGCGCAAAGCCATGCAGGCCGTACTCGAGGTATTCCTGGATGCCCGCGGGGGCGAGCACCGGCATCATCAGCGCCTTGAACACGTGCTCGGTCTGGTGCGGCAGCGTCGAGGACTTGGCGGCATGGTCGTCGCCGGCGATCACCAGCACGCCGCCGTGCTGCGAGGTGCCGGCGGCGTTGGCGTGGCGGAACACGTCGCAGGTCCGGTCCACGCCCGGACCCTTGCCGTACCAGATCGAGAACACGCCATCGACCTTGGCGTTGGGGTCGAGGCCGAGCTGCTGCGTGCCCCACACCGACGTTGCGGCGAGATCCTCGTTGAGGCCAGGCTGGAAGCGGATGTTCATCGGTGCGAGGAAACGCTTCGCCTTCCAGAACTCCTGGTCGACGCTGCCGAGCGGCGAGCCGCGATAGCCGGTGACGAAGCCGGCGGTGTTCAGCCCTGCGGCCTCATCACGCAGCTTCTGCATCATCGGCAGGCGCACCAGGGCCTGGATGCCGGTCATCCAGGCGCGGCCCGTCTTGAGGGTGAATTTGTCGTCGAGGCTGACGTGCGTTGCAATGTTCGACATGGTGTTGTGAACCGCCACCGGGCGGCAGGCCGGCGCGTCTGGCGCGGGCTGCCGGCGGGTCGGCGTGGTCTCCTCTGCGGGTGGGTCGGGGCTGCGGCGCCGATGCGGCGCGCAGTGGTCATGGGCCGAATGCTAGGCGCTTCGCGAGGAATGATTTTTCGCAATCGGGCTCGCAAAGCCTCCGATAAGGAAAATTATTTCTTTCATCAGCGATTACGATGCACTGCACCCGGACAACCCGAGCCGGGCATCCACACGGGACGGGCGTGGATCTCCGCACCCTCGCTGCAGGCACCCCGCACTTTGGCGCACGCTGGCGAGCGTTTAGAATCCGCGCCTTTTCCCTCCGCGCCACAAGCGCGATAAAACTCGAGGAGACACACATGAATCGAACCGCCGCCATCCGCGGCGCCGCCCCCGCGCGGTCGCGCCCCACTGTCGCACGCTCCCGCCGCGAGGAGTGCTGACATGGCCAAGAGCACCCACAGCCAGTGGTCATCGCGGATGGGCTTCGTGCTCGCCGCGACCGGCTCCGCGGTCGGCCTCGGCAACATCTGGAAGTTTCCCTACATGGTCGGCCAGAGCGGCGGCGCCGCCTTCGTGCTGGTCTACCTGGCCTGCATCGCGCTCATCGGCGTACCCATCCTGGTGTCGGAATGGATGATCGGCCGCCGCGGCCAGAAGAACCCGATCAACACCATGGCCCAGCTCGCACGCCAGAATGGGCACAGCACCAACTGGGCGCTGGTGGGCGCGATCGGCGTGTTCGCCGCCTTCCTGATCCTGTCCTTCTACTCGGTGATCGGCGGCTGGGCACTGGCCTACATGCGCGACGCCGCCACCGGCGCCTTCAGCGGGCTGGACAAGGCCGCGATCGGCGGCGCCTTCGAGGGTTTCCTCGCGCGCCCGGCCGAACTGATGACCTGGCACACGATCTTCATGCTGCTCACCGTGGTGGTGGTCGCGCTCGGCGTGTCGGCCGGCCTCGAACGCGGCACCAAGCTGATGATGCCGGCGCTCGCGGTCATCCTGCTCGTGCTGGTCGGCTACGGTATGACCACCGGCAGCTTCGGCGAAGGTCTCGCCTACCTGTTCAACCCCGACTGGAGCAAGCTCGACGGGAAGGTGCTGCTGGCCGCGCTCGGTCACGCCTTCTTCACGCTGTCGCTCGGCATGGGAATCATGATGGCCTACGGCTCCTATCTCGGCGAGGAGGTGAACCTGCTGCGCGCCGCACGCACCGTGGTCATCATGGACACCCTGTTCGCGCTGTGCGCCGGCATGGCGATCTTCCCGATCGTGTTCGCCAACGGCCTCGACCCCGCGGCCGGCCCCGGCCTGGTGTTCGTGACCCTGCCGCTGGCCTTCGGCAACATGAGCGGCGGCCTGGTGATCGGCGCGCTGTTCTTCCTGCTGCTGACCTTTGCCGCGCTGACCTCGTCGATCTCGCTGCTCGAACCCGTGGTGGAGCTGATCGAGGAGCGCACGCCGCTCGGCCGCGTGGCGGCCACCATCGTCGCCGGGGTGACGATCTGGGCGCTCGGCATCGCCGCCCTGCTGTCGTTCAACGTGTGGGCCGAGGTCAAGCTGTTCGGGCTGAACATCTTCGATCTGCTCGACTACGCCACCAGCAAGTTCATGCTGCCGCTCGCCGGCCTGGGTGCGATCGTGTTCGCGGCATGGAAGCTCGACCAGCAGGGCGTGAAGGCCGAACTCGGCCTCGGCAGCACGGGCTTCGGGCTATGGACGCTGCTGTCGCGCTACGTCGCGCCGGTGGGGGTGCTGTTCGTGTTCTGGAGCAACCTGTAAGAAGGTGTGCCCAGAATGATCAGGTGGCCAGTCTGGTTGCAAGGGTATGCGCTTCGACCAACCAGACCCAAGGGACCGGTGCCCCGCCTTGCACGGCTGCGTGCGGGCGGGGCTTGCGCTCCGGCTTGACCCTGCTGATGCCCGCCTGCCGCATCGCCATGCGGGCCGTGGCCGGACACCCGCCGCTCGTTCGACTTCGACAAGACATCCGGCAGCACAAGCGCTTTGCGCTCTCGGGAACAAGCTCGCTAGTCGCTTAGCGGAGGCAGCGCCGCACGACTCGATGAGGACAAGCGCGGCGACGCCCCACCTTGGTTCGCGTACAGGGCATGGTAGCGCGCGATCGCCTCGCGCGCGTTGAAGAGCATCCGCTCGCCACCGAGGCGCTCGTCAAGCTCGGAGTTTCGCGCCGTCTCGAGCACGCCGGGATTGAGCGCGGCCAGCCAGACCACAGTGCCGGCTTCGGTCCAGCGCTTCTCGCCTTCCATGAGCATCTGCAGGGCCGAGTACTCGAGGTCGGGCACCCGGCTCAGGTCGAGCGCCAGCACTTGCGGCCTGTGCTGCGCCAACAGCGCCTCGATCTGATCGACGACGTACTGCACGTTGAGGAAATACAGCCTACCCTCGGGCCGCAGGATCAGCAGCCCGTCGAAGGTCTCGTCGTCCGGATGCTCGGGTGACAACGGCCGCAGCACGTCGGCGCCGCGCTTGCGGCCGATGATGGACACGCGCGGGTGCGCGGTCTGGCTCGTCAGCCCGATCGTCGACACGATGATCGCCACCACGATGCCCTTAAGCGTTCCGAACACCGGTACGCCGAGGCAAGCGATCAGTGCCCAGCGAAACTCCATCGAGCGCACACCCCGGATAGCGCGGAACTCGGCCGGCTGGATCAGCCCGACCGAGTAGACGATCACGATCGCCGCCAGCGTCGAGTTCGGCAACAGGCCGAGCAGCGGCGCAAGCAGCAGCATGGTCGCCAGCGCCGTGGCCGCTGTCACCAGCGACGCCCGCTGCGATTGGCCGCCGGCGGATCGCACCACCGCGGTCTGCGAGGTGCCGCCGCCGGCAGGCATCGCGCCGAGCATCGCCCCGGCGAGGTTGGCGGCGCCAGTCGCCACCAGTTCGCGGTTGGCGTCGATCGGCGGGTCCGCGGGACGTGCGAAGGCACGCCCGGCGGCGATCGTCTCGGTGAAGCTCATCAACGCGATGCCGAGCGCGCCGGGCGCCAGGTCTGCGAGCAAGGCGAGGTCGGGCAGCGTCAGTGACGGCAGCCCTTGCGGAATGTGGCCGACCAAGGACACGCCCATCGCCTGCAGGTCGAAGAACCACGCTGCGGCGATCGCCAGCCCGACGGCCACCAGCGGCGCCGCTGAATGCGGGCGCAGCTTTTCCATCCCGATCAGCACCGCGAAGGTGGCAACGGCGACCGCCAGCGTGATCAGCGATGTTTCGGGCAGGTGCTGCACGACGCTCAGCACGTCGCGGAAGAAGCCCTCCTTCTGGATGTGGATGCCGAGCAGCTTCGGCACCTGGTCGAGCACGATCACGAACCCGATGCCTGCCTTGAAACCGGTCAGCACCGGCGTGGAGATGAAGTTGGCAACGAAGCCAAGGCGCAGGAGACGCGCCAGCACCAGCATCACGCCGACCAGCACGGTCAGCGTCGCCGTCGCGGTGATGAGCTTCGCCGGATCGCCGTCGGGCACTGATGTGCCGAGCTGCGTGCCGGCCAGGATCGCCAGCGTGGTGGTGGAGCTGACGCTGAGCACGCGCGAGGAGCCAAGCAGCGCATAAATCAGCATCGGCACGAAGGCGGTGTACAGGCCGATCGCCACCGGCAGCCCCGCCACCGATGCGTAGGCCATCGCCTTGGGCAGCACGACGGCGGCCGCCGTCAGCCCCGCGACGATGTCGAAACGCAGCGTGGGCGTGCCCGGCTCGCCCGCCGCTGCGGACGTCGGAGACTGGCTCATCTGGGGTTCTCCCGGATTCGGAACCCTGCGCCGATCGAACGGACGGAGACCTGGTTGCCCGAACCCGGGGCGAACCCGTAGCCGCCGAGCGTGACGCCGTTCCGGCTGGACTGCGTGAAGGGTCCGCGCCGGACGCCGGGCGGGTTGCCATGGGCCCGGAGGCATTGAGCGGCGATGCCGAAGCGACGCGGCTCGACCGGGCGAAATCCCCGCTCGCCCAGGGCGCTGCGACCGGAAGGGCCGCCACCACGACGACCAGGAACACCGCGAGGGCGGCGAGCAGGTCGTCGCGTCTGCGCTGCGACCGTTCCGCCCCCCTCATTCCCGGACATCTTTTTCGCCATCTCTCACCCTTTGTGCGCTTCTCGTTTCACGGGCCGCGTTACCTGGACCTGGTCTGGCCGTCCTTCACGCCCTGCTCGTACGCGCTCTGCTCGTTCTTCTTGCTCTTGTCGTACAGGTAGCCAGTCGCCGCACCGGCCGCGGCGCCCGCGGCTGCCCAGCCCCAATCGCCGGAGGCGACTCCCACGACGACGCCGCCCACAGCGGCCCCGGTACCGACGCGTCTCTGCGTGTCGGTCATGCTCTCGCAGCCGCCGAGCATCAGGGTGGCAGCCAGCGCGCAACAGATCGTCAGGTTGCGGTTCATGGTCTTTCTCCTTGGTTCAGTTGACTTTGAGCGGTCAATTCCTGCACGGATAGGTTTCCGCAAGGTACCTGAACAGCGTATCGACCGGCGCCTCCTTCATCGTCTGCGGGTGGGCCTTGGCCCAGGCGACGAAGTCGTTCATCACGTTGGCACGCGACGGCGCCGGGCTCGGCGGGCAGACGAAGCGGCTCCCCGCTGCGACCGTCGCCTCGTAGTAGCGATAGGCGCCGACCAGCACGCCGTGGCAGAAGCCGGTGGCGTTCGCGTGCAGCGGGTGCTCCGCGGGCACGCTGCAGGCGCGCACGAGTTCGTCCGTGTCGCGCATCTGGAACGTGCTCGAATCGACCGCGAACGCGGTTCCCGAGGCCAAGAGTGCGGTTACGACTATCCACTTGCGCATGGCTTTCTCCAGTGGTCCATCTGGCCGGGACATGGGCTGTTTCCGGACGGCAATCCGCTTGACCCTTCGGCGCCGCGTTGCCGCGGTGCCTTCGGTCGGCGTACGACCGACACGCTCAAGCCCCGGCCAGGGCAAACAGCGGCGGGCGTGCTGCACATGAATCCGCTCACCTGGAGGCCTGGTAAGTCCCTTCGGTGATGAGGATCCTGCCTCGATGGACAGCGTATCCCTGGGCGCCTGGTTCTTCAAGCCATTGCGGATCCGCTTGCCGTCGTGGACGCCGGGATCATCCAGTTGGCGAGAGGCCCGGACTGGTCGACGTGCAACACGCCGAGCACGGTCATCTCGCGGTGACCGCCGCGGATCGGGCCGAAGGACACCGCGCTATCGAAGGTGGAGGCCGCCGGTAGCGCAGCCACGGCGTTGCCGGCGGCGTCGCTCGGCAGGCGGTGGAGCATCCCCTCGTCGGGCGCCGCGCCGATACCGATCAGGCCGTTTTCGGACTGGAGGAACGCGCGCATCCCGGCCTGCACGAAACTGGCAATCAGCGTCGGAATGCCGAGGTTGACGAGCGCGAAGTCGGCGCGCTGTGCGGTTTCGGCCAGTTAGTCCTTGCCGGCCACCGTCACCTCCTGTTTGCCTTCTTCGACCACCATGAAGCCGCCAATCATCAGGCTCCCGTCGTCGGGAATCAGCACCCCTGCGTCGGCGATGGGAAGGGTCTTCATCTCGTTTCCTTGCGGCAACGCCTACCAAGGGCAGCACTGCCGCCAGAAGCCGCCCTGCCCGCCTCACAGCGGCAGGGCGGTTTCGTTCTTGATCTCGCGCAGCGCCACCGCCGAGTGGGTGACGTCGATCTCGGGGATCTTGAGCAGGAACTCGTGCATGAACACCGACAGCGCCTCCAGGTTCGGCAGGTAGAGCTTGAGCAGGCAATCGGTCTCGCCGAGCAGCTCGTAGCACTCCACCACCTGCTCGCAGGCCTTCACCACGCGCTCGAAGCGGTCGAGCACGTCGGCACTGTGCTGCTTGAGCTTGACCCGCACCCACACGCAGGTCCCCAACCCGACCTTGTGGCGATCGACGAGCGCGACGTAGCCGCGGATCACGCCCGCCTCCTCCAGCTCGCGCACCCGCCGCCAGCAGGGCGTCGGCGACATGCCGACGCGGTCGGCGAGCACCTGCGTGCTGAGCGTGGAATCCTTCTGCAGCAGGGTCAGGATGTGACGCTGCGCTGGATCGAGTTTCATGTCCCCTTCCCTGCCCGGCTGCGCTGTCCGGGTCGTCGTGGTGTCGTCGGTCGTGGCGCGCACCTGTCAGCGACGCCGGGAGCGCGCCTGCGGCGCTCAGAGCACCTTCAGCAGTTCGACCTCGAACACCAGGGTGGCATTGGGCGGAATCACGCCGCCAGCGCCGCGCGTACCGTAACCGAGCTCGGGCGGGATGGTCAGCTTGCGCTTGCCACCGACCTGCATGCCCTGCACGCCCTCATCCCAGCCGCGGATCACGTGGCCTGCGCCGAGCGGGAAGGCAAAGGGATCGTTGCGGTCCTTGCTCGAATCGAACTTGCGCCCGTCGGTCAGCCAGCCGGTGTAGTGCACCGACACCATGCGGCCCTTTTCGGCGGTGTCGCCGGTGCCGACCTCGATGTCATCAATGACGAGCCCGCTGGCGGTGGTGGTCTGGGTCATGCCGTTCTCCTGCCGTGAGTGAAAGCGCGCATTCTACCTGCTGCCCTCGGGCCAGCGGCGCATCCCGAAGCGACCACGAAACTTGGCGATCTTCGGCGCCACCACGTACTGGCAGTAGGGCTGGTCGCTGTTATTCACATAGTAGTCATGGTGCTCCGGCTCGGCCGGCCAGAACCTCGGCGCCCGCTCGACGCGAGTCACGATCGCCTTCGCAAAGACCCGCTGCTCGCCGAGTTCCTCGATGGTCGCGCGCGCAGTGCGCAGTTGCGCGTCACTGGTCGCGAAGATCACCGAGCGGTACTGCGAGCCGACGTCGTTCCCCTGGCGGTCGACCGTAGTCGGGTCGTGGATGGTGAAGAACACATCCAGCAGCTCTCTGTAGCTCACCTTCGCCGGATCGAACACGATCCTCACCACCTCGGCGTGACCGGTGCCGCCGGTGCACACGTCGCGGTAGCTCGGCACATCGATGTGACCGCCACAGTAGCCGGGCACCACCTCGACGACGCCGTCGATCAGGTCGAACACCGCCTCCAGGCACCAGAAGCAGCCGCCACCTAGGATGGCGGTCTCATGCATCGAATGTTCCTTGTCGTCGCTCATCTGCGCGCTCCATCGGGGTTGGGGTTACACACGCAGAGACCACGTGCGCGGGCAATCATTCCCCAAGCGCAGCAGCCTCGGCAAGGTGTTCGGGAAGCTCGCGGCGACCGCCACCCCGACCCCGCGGCCGGCGCGAAGCCGCGCGCGCCTCAGCGCCACACGGCCGCCCGAACCGGAAAGTTCGCGGCTTCCGCCGCTTCTGCCGCGAACGGCGCGTCAGCGGAACGAAAAGCCGTACTGGACATCGAGTGCGGTGTCGGTGCCGCCGCGCGCGATCACCGACAGCCGGCGCGACACCTGGTAGGTGAGCTTGACCAGGGTCGCCGCCCCGCCCAGGCTCTGCTCGAAGCTCAGGAAAAGATCCGGGCCGAGGCGCTTGCCCAGGCTCAGCACCTGGCCCGACACCGAGGGGCCGCCAGCGACGGTCTGGCCGCTGCCGAGCACGCGGCTGCTTGCCGTGCGCGTGGTGCTGTTGAGTTCGCCCTGGCCGATCGAGAACGAGTCGAAGCCAAGGCTGCGCGACAGCTCCTCGGTCATGCCCCCGCCCGGCCCGCCGAGCAGTGCGGCAGCGGCCGGCAGCAGCAGGCCGAGATCGGCGCCCGAGGCGGCATCGGGTGCACGCCCGAGCACGATCCATGACAGCTTGGCGGGGTCGGGTACGCCGGGCTCGGACACCAGCTTGATCTGCGGCCGCTTCGCGCTGCCGGTGACCGCCACCCCGGCCTCCACCTCCAGTCCCTTGCGCAGCGCCACGATGTTGAGCCCGGGCGCATCGAGCGGACCCTGGAAGTTGATCAGGCCTCGCTCGATGGTGAGGCTCTGACCGTAGCCGCGGTAGCCGCCGCCCACGGTCTGGATCGTGCCCACCGCCGACAGCGGCAGCCCCGGCTGCAGGCGGATGCGCAGGTCGCCGGCGAGCCGGGTCTCGAGACCGAGCGCGGACAGGTATAGCGCGTCGCCCAGGGCGACGCGCACGTCGGCGTTCACCGCGAATCCGCCGCCCGCCTCTGCGGGCGCATCGCCACGACCGAGCACCACAACGTCGTCGGAGAGGCTGGGCGGCAGCGCCTCGGCGAACGCGAGGTAGCCCGCATCGGCGCGGAAGTCCGCATCCAGCGCCAGCGCGGTCCAGGTGCTGCGCGCGCTGCCCTTGCCCGACAGCAACATCCAGCGGTCGTCGCGCTGCAACAGCGGGAGGCGGTCGGCATCGAACGTGAAATTGCCCTCGCCGCTGGCCAGCGCGAGCTGCCCGCGCGCCGTGAAGCGCCCCGGGGTGACGGTGAGCTGCGCGAAGGGGATACGGTTCTCGGGCGGGCGCACGCGGTTGGCGGAGATGAACTCCAGGCGCTCGAGGCGCACCAGCTCCTGGTCGAAGTCGAGGTCGAGCTCGCCACCGGCGAGGATCAGGCCCTGGTCGATCAGCGTGAAGCCGAGCTCACGGCCCTCGACGCGACCGCTCGCACGTGGCGCGCCCACCGTGCCGGCGACGCTGAAGCTGCCCGCGATGCGGCCAGCGAGTTCGATGTTCTCCTGTGCGAGGCGACCGAGCCAGGCGATCGAGGGCACGTCGAGTTGCGCCGAGCCGCTGATCGGCGTCCCCGGCGGCACGCTCCACAGGCCGTCTGCGGTGCGGCGCGCGCGCAGGCCCGCTTCGCCCTGCACGCTGCCAAGCTCGCTGCCGCGCACGTCGAGCGCGAGGCTCACCCGATCACCGCGCGCGTTCAGCACGACCTCCAGCTTGTCGAGGCCAAGCCGGGTGCGCAGCTCACCCTCCACGCTGAGGTCGCCGGACTCGCGGAACACCCGCGCCTCGCCTTCGAGCGTGCGGCCCACCACCAGATCCCAGCGCGCACTCAGGGTCAGCGGATCCGCATTGCGGCGCGGCCGGCCGTCGCGCCGCGGCGGTTCGAGCTCAAGCACCAGCCCGGCGAGATCGCCGCGCAGCACGCTCTGCGCTGGCGACCAGGCGATCTCCTGCAAGCGGAGGCGGCCCTTGTTTCCGGCGGCGATCTCGGCTGCGCCAAGGCGCACGCGGTCGGCGCCAAGTTCGAGCGTGGCCGGCGCCTTCAGGCGCGCCGGGAAGCGCCCCGAGGTATCGAACGCGAGCAGCCGGCCGCTCCAGCGCGGCGGCTCGTCCTTGCCGAGACCGCCCTCGAGCGCCACGCGCAGCGTGTCAGCGACGCCCTCGCGCGGTGGCGTGGAGAGGGCTGCGTCGAGCCGGTGGCGAGCGCGCGAGCCCTTCGCATCGACGTGCACGCTCGCCAGCCAGTCGGGCTGCGCCTTGCCGTCGGAGCCACGCGCGCTGCTGCCGAGCCGATCGATCTCGAGCGCGAGCTCGAAGGGTCCGTCCAGCCCCCTGTCCAGACGCGCCCTGGCATCGATGGCGTCGATCCGCAGATCGCCGGGCAGGGCAAGCTTTGTGCCGGAGAGTACGAGCCGGCCCGCGGGCGCCGCCAGCGTTCCCTCGACCAAGCCCTCGACGCGCGCGCGGCCACCGAGGCCAAAGCCGATCGCTGCCAGCGCAGGCGCATCCACATCGAGCGCCAGGCTGTCGCCGGGCGCCCCGAAGGCCCCCTTGGCGAGCACCGTGTTGCCGGCCAGGCGCAGGTCGATGCGGACCTCGGACAAGCGTTCGCCGACCAGCCGCAGGCGGCCTTCGCCGCGCAAGGGGCGGCCATCGAGGCGGCTGTCGGGAAGGGTGAAATCGAGCGTCGCCGCCCGTGGCAGGCCTTCGGCGGGCAGCTCGCCGGACGTCTCGAGGTCAAGGTTGAGGCGCGCAGTCGGCAGGTCGGGAAGTAACGCACGCGGATCGACATCGCGCAGCTTCGCCGTGAGCGTGAAACGGCGCAGCACGGTCGCAGCCGCCGGCTCCGCCCTGGCAGGCGCGCGCTCCGCACCGGGCAATGCAGCGGCTGACGCGGCGGCGTCCTGGCCTTCCCCGCCCGCCGCGCTTTCCGAGGCACGAAGGTTGGCAGCCTCCGCCGGCGTGGGCGGAAAAGCGGTCGTGAGCGTCGCGTCCGCATCGATGCGCGCCTTGCCCACGTCGACGCCGATGCGCGCGGCCTGACGGTGGGCGCCGACCTCGGCGTCGATGCGGCCGGCGACGATCTGGCGCGGCAGGCGACCATCGAGCGCGTGCGTGTCGATGCCGGCGAGCTCGAGCGCCGCGACGAGTTCGCCGAACCCGGACTCGGCCGCCGGCGGCGCAGCGGAGGCGGCCGCAGTCGACGCGGGGGTGATCTGTTCAGGGGCGGCAGGAACCGTACCCGTCGGCGCAGGGGTGGGTGCGGCGGCGCTCGCGTCGACG
>JBEOKH010000088.1:0-2565 GCA_040275625.1 Thauera sp.
GCGCGCTTTCGGGCAGCCCTGCGACCGGCCCGGCGTCCGGCGCTCAGGCGGCCTGGGTCTTCGCCTCGGCGATGCGGGCGAGCGCGGCGCGGCCGCTGAGGATGTGGGCGCGCATCAGGGATTCGGCCCTGACGCCGTCGCGCGCGAGCAGCGCCTGCAGGATGGCGCGGTGTTCGGCCAGCGACTGCTCGAGCCGGCCTTCCGAAAACAGCGAGTGATGGCGTGACAGCTTGATGACCTTGCGCAGATCCTCGATCACGTGCAGCAGCCAGCGGTTGTCGGCGATTTCCTGCAGGGCAAGGTGGAAGGTCTGGTTGGCTTCGAAGAAGCCGTCGATGTCGGGCGCGGCAGCGGCCTTCTCGAGGTCGGCGTGGATGCCGCGCAGACGGGCGAGGTCGCTGTCGCTTGCGCGCGTAGCCGACAGGCGCGCGCATTCGCCCTCGAGCATCGCCATCACGCTGAACACCTCGTCGAGGTCACGCTCGGAAATCTCGGTCACATAGCAGCCGCGGCGCGGCTTGAGCGTCACCAGGCCCTCGGAGGCGAGCACCTTCAGCGCTTCACGCAGCGGTGTGCGCGAGATGCCGTAGTGCTCGGCCAGCGCCTGCTCGTCCACCCAGGTGCCGGGCGGAAGTTCGTGGGCGAAGATCCGCTGGCGCAAGCGTTCGGCCACTTCCTGGTAAAGCGCGATCGGGGCGATGCGGGAGGCGTTCATGGGTTGATTCTTGCTAGTCCGCGAGTCGGAGCGAATGCAGGCGTGACCGTGCTGCGCCACGCAAGGCAGTCATGTTGCGGCAGGAGCGGTGAGCTGATTGGCGCCGCCGGTTGTGGATTGTTGCAGGAGCGGCGGCAGCCGCGAGCTTTTGCGCTGGTGATTGCATCCGGCCTCGTCACATCGTCAGCGGGGAGTTCGCGGCTTCTGCCGCTCCTGCTGGAACCGTGGGTTGATGGGCGGCGGCGGGCTCGTGTGAGCCTGCATCATCCGCTTCTGCCGTTGGCGGTCCGGTGCGGATCGTCCGCGCTGCTTCTCCTGCCCTATTGCATTCATAATTATGGATAAAGTATTATTTTTCCTGCAGAGCAAGTCAACTTCCGCAGCGCGATGCGTCATGGGAGGCGCCGGGACCACCCGGCGGACAAGAGGGGGCGCGTCGCGAGCTGGAGCGTCGACGGCCGCCCGCGGTGTTTGCCGCGGGCGGTCCGGTCGCCGCGTGGGCGTTCGTGCACCGGTCGTCCGCAGGCTTGCCATCGCCGTCCAACCCGTTTCGCGCCTATATTTCAGGCCACCGCAGATCTCGAGAGGTTCCATATGTCGAACGCCAATGAGCCCGTCTATCCCCAGCCCGACATCGAGGCCTGGAAGAAATCTGCCGCCAGGCAGGCGCCAGGCGGTGACCTTGACAAGCTCAACTGGGTCACCCCCGAAGGCCTGACCGTCAAGCCGCTGTACACCCGGGCCGACACCGAAAGCCTCGCGCACACCGACACGCTGCCCGGCTTCGAGCCCTTCCTGCGCGGCCCGCAGCCCACCATGTATGCGGTCAAACCGTGGACCATCCGCCAGTACGCCGGTTTCTCCACCGCCGAGGCCTCCAACGCCTTCTACCGCAAGGCGCTCGCCGCTGGCGGCCAGGGCGTGTCGGTCGCCTTCGACCTCGCCACCCACCGCGGCTACGACTCCGACCACCCGCGCGTGACGGGCGACGTCGGCAAGGCCGGCGTGGCGATCGATTCGGTCGAAGACATGAAGATTCTGTTCGACAGCATCCCGCTCGACAAGGTCTCGGTGTCGATGACGATGAACGGGGCGGTGCTGCCCATCCTCGCCGGCTACATCGTCGCCGCCGAAGAGCAGGGCGTCAGCCAGGACAAGCTCTCGGGCACGATTCAGAACGACATCCTCAAAGAGTTCATGGTGCGGAACACCTACATCTATCCGCCCACCCCGTCGATGAAGATCATCGCCGACATCATCGGCTACACCGCGCAGCACATGCCGAAGTTCAACAGCATCTCGATTTCGGGCTACCACATCCAGGAAGCGGGCGCGAACCAGGCCATCGAGCTCGCCTTCACGCTCGCCGACGGCGTCGAGTACGTGCGCACCGGCATCAACTCCGGCATGGACGTCGACACCTTCGCCGGACGCCTGTCCTTCTTCTGGGCGGTGGGCATGAACTTCTACCTCGAGATCGCCAAGATGCGCGCCGCGCGTCTGCTGTGGTGGCGGCTCATGAAGCAGTTCAACCCCAAGAGCACCAAGTCGATGATGCTGCGCACGCACTCGCAGACCTCGGGCTGGTCGCTCACCGAGCAGGACCCCTACAACAACGTCGTGCGCACCACCATCGAGGCCATGGCCGCGGTGTTCGGCGGCACCCAGTCGCTGCACACCAACGCGCTCGACGAAGCGATCGCGCTGCCCACCGAGTTCTCCTCCCGCATCGCGCGCAACACCCAGATCATCATCCAGGAAGAGACCCACATCTGTAACGTCGTCGACCCGTGGGCCGGCTCCTACATGATGGAAAAGCTCACCCAGGACATGGCCGACAAGGCCTGGGC
>JBEOKH010000089.1:0-3265 GCA_040275625.1 Thauera sp.
GTCGATGTCGAAGTCGGGCATCGACACCCGCTCGGGGTTGAGGAAGCGCTCGAACAGCAGCGCGTACTCCAGCGGGTCGATGTCGGTGATGTCGAGTGAATACGCGACCAGCGAGCCGGCACCCGAACCTCGACCCGGGCCGACGGGCACGCCGTTCTTCTTCCCCCAGCGGATGAAGTCCGCCACGATCAGGAAGTAGCCCGGAAAACCCATCTGGATGATGGTGTCGGTCTCGAACTTGAGGCGCTCTTCGTAGCGCGGACGCTGCTTCTCGCGCTCGTCCGGATGCGGGTAGAGCTGGGCGAGACGGCGCTCGAGGCCGACCCTGGCCTCCTGCACCAGGAAGTCGTCGAGCGTCATGCCCTCGGGGGTCGGGAACAGCGGCAGGAAGTTCTTGCCGAGCTGCACCGTCAGCGAGCAGCGGCGGGCGATCTCGACGGCGTTCTCGAGCGCCTCGGGCAGGTCGGCGAACAGTTCGCACATCTCCGCCTGGCTCTTGAGGTACTGCTCCTCGGTGAAGTCGCGCGGCCGGCGCTTGTCGGCGAGCACGTAGCCCTGGGCGATGCACACCCGCGCCTCGTGCGCCTTGAAGTCCTCGCGCTTCAGGAACTGCACCGGATGCGTCGCCACCACCGGCAGGCCGAGGCGGCCGGCGATGTCCACCGCGTGGCGGATGTAGCGCTCGGAGCCGGGATGGCCGGCGCGCTGGATCTCGATGTAGAAGGCGCCCGGAAACAGCCGCGCCCAGTCGGCCGCCAGCTGCTCCGCCTGCTCGACATTGCCCGCAGCGATCGCGGCGCCGATGTCGCCGCTCATCGCCCCGGACAGGCACAGCAGGTCGGCCGCCGCGCCGTTCTCGAACCACTCGCGACGCAGCTCGGCGCGGCCGCGGTGCTTGTTGTCGAGATAGGCGCGCGTCAGCAACTCGGACAGCTGGCCATAGCCGGCGCGGTTGCGGCAGATCAGCAGCACCCGATGCGGCTTGTCGCGCTCGGTCTCGTTCTGGATCCAGGCGTCCACACCGACGATGGGCTTGACGCCCTCGCTGCGCGCGCTCTTGTAGAACTTGACCATGCCGAACAGGTTGGCGAGGTCGGAGATGCCGAGCGCCGGCATGCCGTCGTCGGCCGCGGCGGCGATCGCCTGGTCGATCTGGACGATGCCGTCGGTGATCGAGTATTCGGAATGAAGGCGGAGGTGCACGAAGCGCGGAGCGCTCGGCACGAAGCCCGGCTCGACCGGGGTATGGGCTGCGGAATTCATGGCGCGGATTTTACCCGACCCAGCCGCCCTGCCCGCGCCCGATCACCGCAGATCGCCCCCCCCTTTGACCAAACCACACCGCGCCGGCCAAGCTGCGGTGTGGTAGCGGCAGGCTTCAGCGCACGCGCTCAGGGCAAGAGCACGGTCGAGCCGGTGGTCTTGCGCGCTTCCAGGTCACGATGCGCCTGGGCGGCGTCCTTCAGCGCATAACGCTGCATGACCTCGATCTTCACCTTGCCGCTGCGTACCACCTCGAACAACGCGGCCGCGCGCTCGAGGAGTTCCTCGCGCGTCACGATGTAGTCGGGCAGCCCGGGGCGAGTCACATACACCGAGCCCGCCTTGTGCAGCAACGCGCAGTCGAAGGGCGCCACCGGGCCGGTGGCGTTGCCGTAGCTCACCATGGTGCCGCGGCGCTGCAGGCTGGCGACCGAGTCGAGGAAGGTGTCACGACCGACCGAGTCGTACACGACCGCCACCCCCTTGCCGCCGGTGAGCTCGCGCACGCGCACAGGGAATTTCTCGCGCGAGTACACGATCACGTGGTCGCAGCCGAGCGCCTTCGCGCGCACCGCCTTGTCGTCGCTACCCACGGTGCCGATCACGGTGGCGCCCAGCAGTTTGGCCCACTGCACCAGGATCGAGCCCACGCCGCCCGCCGCCGCGTGCACCAGGATGGTTTCGCCGGCCTTCACCGCGTAGGTGGAATGCAGCAGGTACTGCGCGGTGATGCCCTGCAACATCATCGCCGCCCCCTGCTCGAAGGCGATGTCGTCAGGCAGCACGACCAGGTGGCGCGCGGGGATGTTGCGCACTTCGGAGTAGGCATCGAGCGGGCCGTTGGTGTAGGCCACGCGGTCGCCCGCCTTCACCTCGCTCACGCCCTCGCCCACCGCCTCGACCACGCCCGCGCCTTCCATGCCGAGGCCGGAGGGCAGCGGCAGCGGATAAAGGCCGCTGCGATGGTAGGTGTCGATGAAGTTGAGCCCCACCGCATGGTGGCGCAGGCGGACCTCGCCGGGGCCGGGCGGCGGCGGCTCGACCGCCTCCCACTGCAGGACTTCGGGACCGCCGGTGCGGTGAAAACGGATCGCATGGTTCATGGGTGATTTCCTCGTCGTTCTTGTTGCGCCGCCAGCTCGGGCAGCAAGGCTGGGGACCGTCAGCGTACCAGCGAAATTCCCAGCCGATACTGCGTCTCCTTGTTCTGGTCGTATTCGAGCAGGGTCTCGCCATAGCCCTTGTAGACCTGCATATGGACGAACGCCCCCACCCCGGAGAACACGCTGCGTCGCAGCGGGTACGAAAGGTCGAACTGGGTCCCCATCTTGCCCTCCGTACCACGCCGGATCAGGGTCGAGAACAGCAGCGCGTCATCGCGACCGATGCGCAGGCCGAGTTCGCCATGGCCACGGTAGCGCGCGATGTCGGGGTTGTCCTCGCGATCGAGGTACGTCCAGAACTTGGGCGCGATGCCGACATAGGTGCCGGAGTCATCCACGCGGATGCGCGCATCGGCACGCGCGAACAGGGTGTCGATGCTGCGCGAGGGCATGTCCTCCTTGCCATTGGATTCGTGCTCGTAGCCACCGTAGAGGGCGAGCGCGCCGCGCTGATCGGGGTCGTCGAGCGTCCAGCGGTAGAACAGTGACGGCCGGAAGCTCGAGTCGCGGAAGGGCTTCGATTCGCCCTGCAGGTCCCACAACGAGGTCTGGGTGAAGCCGAAGTACACCCCGCTCGCCACCGGAATCGTCTCCGCCACCACGCCCTCCTCGTCGAAGATGCGGTAGCGGAAGCTGAACTGGAAGCGGGCGCTCACCGGGTCGTTGCCGCCGACGAGGAAGTACATCGGCTCGTGAAAGCCGAATGCGGACGGCTCGACCGGCGTCGGGTCCGCGGGCACATCGGCTACGCGCCCCATCGGTGCGACGGAGGAAGCGGGCGCCGCCGCGAGCGGCGCCGTGGATGCAGTCGCCTCGCCCGCTGCCGCCCCACCCGCGGG
>JBEOKH010000090.1:0-5306 GCA_040275625.1 Thauera sp.
TGCTGATCGAAGCCGGCCGCCTCGGCGGCACCTGCGTCAATGTCGGCTGCGTGCCGAAGAAGGTCATGTGGTACGCGTCGGGCATCGCCCAGGCCCTGCGCGACGCGCCCGGCTACGGTTTCGCCGACGTCGCCGGCCGCTTCGACTGGGCCACCCTCAAGGGCCACCGCGACGCCTACATCGCCCGCCTGAACGGCCTCTACGCCGGCATGCTGGAGAAGGCCGGCGTCGAGCTGGTGCGCGGTTTCGCGCGCTTTGTCGGGGCGCGCACGGTCGAGGTTGGCGGCGAGCGCTTCAGCGCCCCGCACATCGTCATTGCCACCGGCGGCCGTCCGCTGTTTCCCGACATCCCGGGTGCCGAACTCGGGATCGACTCCGATGGCTTCTTCGCGCTCGAGGCGCAACCCCGCCGGGTGGCGATCGTCGGCGCCGGCTACATCGCGGTCGAACTCGCGGGCGTGTTCAACGGCCTCGGCAGCGAGGTCGCGATGCTGGTGCGTGGCGACCGCCTGCTGCGCCCCTTCGACGCCATGCTGCGCGACGAGCTCACCGCGCAGATGCAGGAGGACGGCATCGCGCTGCATTTCGGCACCCAGGCGCGCGCCTTGCGGCGGCAGGCCGATGGCAGCATCGCGATCGACTGCGAGGACGGACGCACGTTCGAGGTCGACGCGCTGGTGTGGGCAACCGGGCGCCGTGCCAACACCGACCGCCTCGAGCTCGCCGCTGCAGGCATCGCGACCGACGACAAGGGCGTGATCCCCACCGACGCCTGGCAGAACACCAACGTGCCGGGGATCCACGCGATCGGCGACATCACCGGCCGCGCCGAGTTGACCCCGGTGGCGATCGCCGCCGGTCGCCGGCTGGCCTTGCGCCTGTTCCGCAACCAGGCCGACAGCAAGCTGGATTACGAGAACATCCCTACGGTGATCTTCAGCCACCCGCCGATCGGTACCGTCGGCCTCACCGAGGCAGCGGCGCGCGAGCGTTTTGGCGATGTGAAGGTGTACACCACCCGCTTCACCGCGATGTACCACGCGCTCACCGAGCATCGACCGAAGACGGCGATGAAGCTCGTGTGCGCCGGGCCCGACGAGCGCATCGTCGGCGCCCACGTGATCGGTGATGGCGCCGACGAGATGCTGCAGGGCTTTGCGGTGGCGGTGAAGATGGGCGCGCGCAAGACGGACTTCGACGACACGGTCGCGATCCACCCGACGAGCGCAGAAGAATTCGTCACCCTGCGTTAAGGAAGCAGAAGATGTCGATGACCTACGAACAGCACCTCGACGAGGTCGCCACCCTGCTCTACGAGCGCTACGACCAAGACGAAGAGGCGGCCATCAAGCTGGTGATGGCCGCCCAGGCGGATGATTTTTTCAGCGGGCACGACGACGATCCGTCGATCTGCACGCAGGAGCGCGCGCAGGCGGACGCCCGCGCGGTTTTCCGCAAATACCGGAAGGCTTAGCTTCCCGAGCAGCCGCAGCCGTGGCCACTGCCACCGCCGCAGCTGCCGGTGGCGGCGCCCGCGGCAGCCGCGGCCGGTGCGCCCGCTTCAGCCGGCGCGCCGAGCTGGATGCTGAAATCAATGACGATGTTGCCCGGCTCGCGCGCAACGTAATTGACGCCGACCTGATTGCCGTAACGCTGCTGGATCTGGTTGATCAGCGGCAGCGGGTCGTGGTCGTTGACGAAGCGCATGACTTCGCCATCCTCGAGCGACTCGAGCGCACCGAAGATGGCGGCATGGCGGAAGCGCTTGGCAACGCCGCGCGCATCGAAGGGGTGAACAGCGGTCTCGAACATCGTGTTGTCTTCCATCGGAGGGGTCCGGTCTCGAACCTGCGGCCGGAATCGCAGCTCACGAATCCTAGAGCCGCTCGCGCCGAAAAACCTTGAGCAAGGACAAAAACGCATCACCGGCTGCTAGAGTGATTGCGTCATCCAGAAATCATCGGAGAAGGCCCATGAGCGCCCTCGTCACCCGCCGCCTCACCCTTCCGCTGCTGCTCGCCGCCATGCTCGCGCTGTCCGGCTGCGGCTACAACGACTTCCAGCGCCTCGACGAGCAGACCCGCTCGGCATGGTCCGAGGTGCTCAATCAGTACCAGCGCCGCGCCGACCTGATCCCCAACCTCGTGGAGACCGTCAAGGGCGAGGCTGCGTTCGAGCAGGACACCCTGACCCGCGTGATCGAGGCGCGCGCCCGCGCCACCTCGGTACAGGTGACGCCCGAAATGCTCGACGACCCGCAGGCCATGGAGCGCTTCCAGCAGGCTCAGGGCCAGCTCGGCAGTGCGCTGTCGCGCCTGCTCGTGGTGGCCGAGAACTACCCCTCGCTGAGGGCCAACCAGGGCTTCCAGGACCTGCGCGTCCAGCTCGAAGGCACCGAAAACCGCGTCACCGTGGCACGCAACCGCTACATCGAGACGGTACAGCAATACAACGTGCTCGCGCGCAGCTTCCCGAGCAACCTGACCGGGATGGTCTTCGGCTACAAGCCCAAGCCTGGCTTCACCGTCGCCGACGAGGCCGCGATCTCAAGCCCGCCCAAGGTGGACTTCGGCGGCCAGAGCGGGCGCTGAGTGGTCATGCCCTGGTTGTGGCGTCTCCTCCTGATTCTGCTCGCGTTCGCGCCGCCTGGCGTTGTGCTCGCGCAGTCGCTGCAACCGGTGCCGGCGCTCGGCGCGCGCGTCACCGATCTCGCCAGCGTGCTGTCGGCGCCGCAGAAACAGGCACTCGAAGCCAAGCTCGCCGCGTTCGAGGCTGCGCACGGTAGCCAGGTCGTCGTGCTGGCGGTGCGCACCACCGCGCCCGAGGACATCGCCGCCTATGCCTTCCGCGTCGCCGATACGTGGAAGATCGGGCGCCGCGACGTCGGCGACGGCGTGCTGGTGGTGGTGGCGAAGGATGACCGCAAGGTCCGCATCGAGGTGGCACGCGCGCTCGAAGGCGCGATCCCCGACCTCGCCGCATGGCGGATCATCGACGGCGCGATCACCCCCGCCTTCCGCAGCGGCGATTTCGCCGGCGGGCTGGATGCGGGTGTCGAGGCGCTGTTCGCACTCATCCGCGGCGAGCAGCTGCCCGTGCCGGCTGCCGACAGCGCCGGTGCTGGCGGCGCCGGTCTGGAAGACCTCGGCGCGCTGCTCTTCGTCGCCGTGCCCATGCTGGGCGCGATGCTCGTCGGCATGCTCGGGCGCAAGCCCGGCGCCCTGCTCACCGGCGGTGTCACCGGCGTGATTGTCCATCTGCTCACCACCAGCCTGCTGCTCGCGCTCGCCGGCGGCGTGCTCGCGGTGGTGTTCGTGCTGGTACTCGGCATCGGCGGCGGTGGTCGCGGCGGTCCGCCACATCGCGGCAGTGGCCCCATCATCCGCGGTGGCGGCCTCGGGGGTGCTTTGGGCGGGGGTTTCGGCCGCGGCGGCGGCGGCTTCGGTTCGGGGGGCGGAGGCAGTTTTGGTGGTGGCGGCGCCTCGGGAGGCTGGTGATGGAAACCCTGCGCCGACTGCTTCGCCACCTCTGGCTCGACGCCGACGATGCCCGCCGCGCACTCGGCGAGGCTGCGCTCGATCGCCTCGAAGCCCGCGTGCGCGCCAGCGAATCCAACCACAGCGGGCAGATCTGCCTGTGCGTCGAGGCGAGCCTGCCGCTGAGCTATCTATGGCGCCATGTAATCCGCGGCGAAGCGCTCGCCGAGGTGATCCGTGATCGCGCAATCACCTTGTTCGGCAAGCAGCGCGTGTGGGATACCGAGGACAACAACGGCGTGCTGGTCTATCTGCTGCTCGCCGAGCACCGCATCGAGATCGTCGCCGATCGCGCGCTCGCGCGCAGGCTGGAGGCATCGGGCTGGCAAACGATGCTGGAGCAGCTCGCACCGCGCTGCCGCGAGGGCCGCCTCGAGGACGCACTCGGACGGGCGGTCGCACTGCTCGACGACTTGCTGAGGACGAATTTCCCGCGTCTCGAAGGGGGTGTCGCAGGGCACGACCACACCGGCCTGCCCAACCGCCCGGTGGTGCGCTGATGCGGGTTGCGGCGGGCGGGCCGTTGCGCACGCCCCTGACCTGCGGCCCCCGTGCATCGACCCTGCCTGCCCGATGGCGACACTTTCCGCGGGATTGCCCGGGTTGGGAAATCTGAGCTGGGGGAGCTGTGCTATTGTGCATAGAGGATGGTGATATTGGCGCCAACGCGCCGACCCGATGGCAAGTGGGTACACCCTCCCGGCGGCAGATTGCCGACCACGATTCAACCGACCGATAACTGCGAGTGGAGAGTAGCCTATGGCCATCAAACAAGAACAGTTGAACGAACTTCAGAAGAAGAATCTCGAAGCCGCGATGCGCCTGGCGCAGATGTCGATCGAGAACTCGCAGCGGATCATGGAAATCCAGGTCAATACTGCGAAGCGCTTGTTCGAGGAAGGCGTCGAGAATGCCAAGGCACTGTCTGCTGCGAAGGATCCGAAGGGTCTGATGGAGCTTCGTGCCGGCTACGCACAGGCGACCACTGAGCAGATGCTGGCGTGCGCGCGCCAGATCGCGGAGATCACCGCGTCGACCCAGGCCGAATTTGGTCGTCTGGTGGGCGAGCAGTTGAGTTCCGGCAGCACCGACATGTTCGAGGCCATGCAGAAGATGTTCAAGGGCATGCCGATCTCCGACCAGAACTCGCTCGGCGCGATGCAGACCGCGATGGACACCACGCGTGCTGCCTTCGAGCAGATGACGCGCGCGTCGACCGAGGCCTTCCAGGCCTTCACGCAGCAGGGCGGCAAGGCCCGTCGCTGAGCGTGTCCGGGCGGTGGCGATGCCGCCTGCTCGAGCGAAGAACGGCGCCGTGAGGCGCCGTTCTGTCGTCCGCGATCGGCGGGTCAAAGCGGCCACACCCGGGCCAGACCCGCACGCTCAGCGGCGCTGCTCGATGTCTTCCCAGTCGTCGCCCTCACCCGCCCCCGCAGTCCAGCGTGCTGCAGCCGAATCGTCGGTTTCGCGGGCGTCGACCCAGCGTGCCCCTGTGGGGGTTTCCTCGCGCTTCCAGAACGGTGCACGCGTCTTCAGGTAATCCATGATGAACTCGCACGCGGCGAAGCTCTCGCCACGGTGCGCACCCGCCACACCGACGAAGACGATGCGGTCGGCCGGTTCGAGCCGACCGTAACGGTGGATCACCCGCAGCGCGAGCAGCGACCAGCGCGCCCGGGCCTCGGCGACGATGTCCTCGAGCGCGCGCTCGGTCATCCCGGGATAGTGCTCCAGCGTCATCGCCGACACGCCGCTGCCGTCGTTGGCTTC
>JBEOKH010000091.1:0-3268 GCA_040275625.1 Thauera sp.
CGCGGATCTCGCCGATCATGATCACGTCCGGGTCCTGGCGCAGGATGGCGCGCAGCGCGCGCGCGAAGTCGAGCTCGATGCGCGGGTTGACCGGGATCTGGCCGATGCCGGGCAGATCGAACTCGACCGGGTCCTCGACCGTGACGATGTTGAGCCGGCCGGCATCCAGGCTCTGCAGCGCGGCGTACAGCGTGGTCGTCTTGCCCGAGCCGGTGGGGCCGGTGACGAGCAGGATGCCGTGCGGCCGGGCGAGCAGGTCGGTGAACACGGCGCTGGTGTCGGGCGCCATGCCGAGGCCGTCGAGGCCGATCTGCCCGGCCTGCTTGTCCAGCAGGCGCAGCACCAGGCGTTCGCCGTGGGTGGTCGGTACGGTGGACACGCGCACATCGACCGCCCGCCCGGCCAGGCGCAGGGTGATGCGGCCGTCCTGGGGCAGGCGTTTCTCGGCGATGTCGAGCTGCGCCATGATCTTGATCCGCGAGGCCATCGCCGCGTGCAGGCCGCGGCGCGGTCGCGCGATGTCGCGCAGCACGCCGTCGCGGCGCAGGCGCACCACCGACTCGCGCTCGTAGGGCTCGATGTGCACGTCCGAGGCGCCGTCGCGCACCGCCTGGGTGAGCAAGGCGTTGATCATGCGGATGATCGGCGCGTCGTCCTGGGTGTCGAGCAGGTCCTCGACCGCGGGCAGCTCGGTCATCAGGCGGTCGAGGTCGACCTCCTGGCCGACGTCGGCCACGACCGCGGCGGCGCTGCCGCCACCGCCGTAGAGCTCGGCGAGGCGGGCGTCGAACACTGCGCGCCCGACGCGCTGCAGGCGCAGCGGCAGGCCGACGCTGCGGCGCACTTCGGCGAGCGCCTGCGGGCGCGCATCCTCGCGCACGATCACCTCGGCATGCTCGGCGCCGAGCGCCGCGAGCAGCACACCGTGGTCGCGTGCGAAACCGTAGGGCAGCTCGAAGGCCATCAGCGCGCGTCCGCAGGCAGGCCGTCGCGCTGCAGCGGGCGAAAACTGAGGTCGACCACCGGGGCCGGGTCTCCGGGCGGCGGGTCGCGCAGCAGGTTGGGGCCCCCGGGCAGGTCGCGGTGCTGGCCGATCACATAGTCGTAGCGGCTGTTGCTGAGCGCGGCGTAGCTGTCACGGTCGCGCATGATCACCGGGCGCAGAAACACCACCAGGTTGGTCTTGGAGCGCTTGCGCGTGTCGTAGCGGAACAGGTTGCCGGCGATCGGCAGGTCGCCGAGGAAGGGCACCTTTTCCTCGCCGCCCGAGTAACTGTCCTCGACCAGGCCGCCAAGCGCCAGGATGGCGCCGTCGTCGACCAGCACCATGGACTCGATCGAGCGTTTGGTGGTCACCGAGTTGCCGCTCGCTGCGCTCTCGGCGCTGCCGATCACCGCCGAGGCTTCCTGGTAGATCTGCAGGCGGATGGAGCCGCCTTCGGAGATCTGCGGCTTGACGTGGAGGGTGAGGCCGACGTCGCGCCGCTCGATGGTCTGGAAGGGGTTGGCGGGCGTGGTGCCGCCGCCGGTGTTGGCGTACTGGCCGGTCACGAAGGGCAGGTTGCGCCCGACCACGATGCGTGCTTCCTCGTTGTCGAGGGTGATCAGGTTGGGCGTGGACAGGATGTTGGCGCTGACCTCGTTCTCGAGGAAGCGCGCGAGCACGCCCAGGCTCAGGACCTCGCCGATACCCGGCACGTTGACCTTGCCGCCACCGATCACCAGGTTGAGTCCGTTGTTGGGCAGGGTCGGCGTGCCGCCGCGGGCGGTGCCGGCGATGAGCTGGCCGAGGTTGCTGCCGCCGCTGTTGAAGAGCTGCGCGCCGAGCACGCCCACATCACCCGAGGAGGCGCCGCCCACCCACTGGAAGCCGAATTCGGCCGCGCGCTCGGTGGAGATTTCGGCGATCAGCGCCTCAATGTAGACCTGGGCGCGGCGACGGTCGAGCTGATCGATCACGCTGCGCAGGTTGCGATACACCGCATCGGGGGCGGTGATGATCAGCGCGTTGTTGACCGGGTCGGCCTGCACCATGCCGCCGCGGGCGCTGTTGGTGGTCGTGTTCGCGTTGCCCTGGGGGGGGCTGGTGCCACGCAGCATGCCGCTGCCCGCGCCGAAGCTGCCAGCGCTGGCGCTCGCCTCGGTGCCAAAGCCAGTGCCGGCGCCAGTGCGCGAGAGTTGCGTGGTGGCGCTCCCGCTCGCCGAGCCGTCGCCGGCGAGCGCCCCGTTGAGCGTGGCCGCGACCTGGATGGCGTCAGCATTGCGCAGGTAGACCACGTGCAGGTTGCCACCGGCGCCCGGGCGGTCGAGGGCGAGGACGAGCTGACGCACCGCGGCCAGCCTGCTTGGCGTGTCGCCGCGCACCAGCAGGCTGTTGCTGTGCGGTTCGGCGATGATCTGCGGCGGCGCCATGCCGCCGGTGTTCTGGCCGCCCGCCGCCTGCTCGGCGAGCAGGCGTGACAGCACCGGGGCGAGGTCGCTCGCCACCGCGTGCTGCAGGGCGAGCACCGCCACGTCGCCCTGGGGCACGTCGATCGAGTCGATCACGCCGGCGAGCCGGCGCAGGTTCTCGGCGTAGTCGGTGATAACCAGGGTGTTGTTGCCCGGGAAGGCGGTCACCGCGTTGTTGGCCGACACCAGCGGGCGCACCACGGTGACCATGTGGGCGGCCGACTCATGGCGCAGCGCAAAGACCTGGGTGACCAGGCGGTCACCGCGCGCGCCGCCAGCGCCCTGGCGGCCGCTCACCACCGGTACGCCGTGCAGCTTGGCGTCGGCCTCGGGCACCAGCTTGGTCACGCCCGCCTCCTCGATTGCCGCATAGCCCTGCAGGCGCAGCGCGGAAAGCAGGATCTGGTAGGTCAGATCGGGGGTCACCGGGGTGTTGGTGATGATGTTGATCTTGCCCTTGACGCGCGGATCGATGAGGAAATTGCGTCCCGAGATGCGCCCGATCGCCTGGATCACCGAGTCGATCTCGGCGTTCTGGAAGTTGAGCGCCACCGGCTCGCCCGCAGCGTGCACGGACTTCCCGCCGAGGCCCAGCGTGGCGGCGCCGACAGCCAGCGCGCACAGCGCGCGCCGCAGGGTGGCCTTGCGGCCCGCGGGAAAAGGGGGGTGTGGCGGAGGGAGCGTGAACAGGCGGGTCATCGGGGATCACGTCTGGGCCCGCCATCGGCGACGGGCGTGGGTGGGCGGGAGGACTCGCCGCGCTCGCTGGCGCGCGCGGGCAGGGCGAGCGTGCTGCGGCGGCCATCGAGCTCGAATT
>JBEOKH010000092.1:0-2484 GCA_040275625.1 Thauera sp.
CTGGCCGGTGCCGCCTCCGCCGGAGAACAATGCGTCAAGGGGTCGCACGGTGCGGCCCCGCTACACGAGGAGACCTTCATGACCTGGGAAACCCCCGCCTACTGCGAGATCCGTCTCGGCTTCGAAGTCACGGCGTACGTATACGTACGCTGAGTACTGCGCCGGCGGAGGCGGTTCGCCCCCTCTGCCGCCCCCGCCGGCGCCACCGACCACCATGGATTTCCTCCCCCTGCCCGCCGACGCCCGCCCGCGGCTGTCACCCCACTACGTCTTCCGCTGGGAGGAGAGCCAGTCCGCTTTCATCCTGCTGTACCCGGAAGGCCTGATCAAACTCAACCCTTCGGCGGGCGCGATCCTCGCGCGTTGCGACGGCGCACGCACCGTCCGCACGATCGTCGCCGACCTGCAGGCGGCCTGCCCGGCGCAGGCCGCCGAGATCGCCGAGGGCGTGCGCGCCTTCGTCGACCTGGCCTGCGACAAGGGCTGGCTGCGCGCAGCCTGATCCCGATCCACATCGTCGGCGCCATCGCCACGCTCGAACGCATCGAAACAGGAGGACGCACGCCATGCCCACGGAAACTCATGGAATCAGCCTCGACGGCCAGGGCAAGCCCTTGTGGCTGTCGCTGGAGCTGACCTACCGCTGCCCGCTCAAGTGCACCTGGTGCAACAACCCGCTCGACTTCGAGGACTACGCCGCGAAGGAGTTGTCGACCGACGAGTGGAAGCAGGTGCTGCGCGCGGCGCGTGAGCTCGGCGCGCTGCAGCTCGGCTTCACCGGCGGCGAGCCGATGCAGCGCCAGGACCTTGAGGAGCTGGTCGCCTACGCCGACGGGCTGGGCTTCTACACCAACCTGATCACCTCCGGCATCGGCCTCAGCGAAGAGCGCCTGCTCGCCCTGAAGGCCGCGGGGCTCAAGCAGATCCAGCTCTCGCTGCAATCCACCCGCGCCGACATGACCGACGCGCTGGTCGGCGCGCGCGCGCATGCGCTCAAGCTCGAGGCCGCGCGCCTGATCAAGGCGCACGGCTTCCCGATGGTGCTCAACATGCCGGTGTTCCGCCACAACATCGCGCTGATCGGCGAGATGATCGAGTGGGCCGCCGGCCTCGGCGTCGAGTACATCGAGTTCGCCAACATCCAGTACTACAACTGGGCGCTGCTGAACCGCGACGAGCTGATGCCCACCCTCGAGCAGGTGCGCGAGGCCGAGCGCGTAGTCAATGAATGGCGCGCGAAGCTCGGCAAGTCGATGACGATCTATTTCGTGATCCCCGACTACTACGAGGGCCGGCCCAAGGCGTGCATGAACGGCTGGGGCGCGATCCACCTCACCGTCGCGCCCGACGGCGTCGCCATGCCCTGCCAGGAGGCGCGCGTGATCCCCGGGCTGGAGTTCGAGTCGGTGCGCGAGCGCTCGCTGGCCTGGATCTGGCACGAGTCGCCGCTGTTCCGCAAATATCGCGGGCTCGACTGGCTGCCCGAGCCCTGCGTGTCGTGCGCCGAGAAGGAGAAGGACTTCGGCGGCTGCCGCTGCCAGGCCCTCCTCCTCACCGGCAACGCCGCCAACACCGACCCGGCGTGCAGCCGCTCGCCGCATCATCACGTGGTGCAGCAGGCGGTGGCCGGAGTGGAGGCGCCGCTGCGCTTTCGCAAGCCCCTCATCAAGCGCGCCGCCGGCGCGGTGTCCACCGCCTTCATGGAGGGCTGAATGCGCCATCCCTACGACACCGCCACCGGCACGATCGCGCTCGGCGTGCTGTTGACCGCGCTGCTCGCCGCCCTGCTGCCCCTCCTCGCCGGCTGAACCGCCATGGACCCGCTCTTCGATCTCGCCCTGCGCTGGACGCACTTCATCGCCGGCATCATCTGGGTCGGCCACAACTACTCCAGCGTGGTGCAGCGCCCGGGCTGGCGGCCGCTCGCCGCCGCCGACCTCACCGACGACACCAGCGCGCGCTTCCAGGCCCTGCTCAACCGCGAGCACGGCTTCTTCCGCTGGGCCTCGGTGGTGGCGTGGAGCGCCGGCCTGCTGATGCTGTGGCAGCGCGGCTGGCTGGCCGGCGCGCTCACGCTCGACGGCGCGCTGGCGCCGATCGGGCTGGGCACCTGGATCGGCACCCTGATGATGCTCAACGTCTGGTTCGTGCTGTGGCCGCACCAGCAGAAGGTGCTCGGCCTGGTGCCGGCGAGCGTGGAAGAGCGCCTGCGCTGCTCGCGCATCACCCACCTGTCCTCGCGCACTAACACCATGCTGTCGATCCCGCTGCTGTTCTTCATGGCCGCGAGCAGCCACGGCGGGCTGACGGGGTGAGCGCGAGGGCTAACGAGCGATGAACCCCACGACCACCTGGAATTTCGCCGCCGGCCCGGCACGGCTGCCCGACGCGGTGCTCGAGCGCGCGCGCGACACCCTGTTCGTGCGCGGCACGGACGGCGCCTCGGCGCTCGAGCGCCCGTTCACCGGCGAGGCCTTCCGCGCG
>JBEOKH010000093.1:0-5451 GCA_040275625.1 Thauera sp.
TCCCCGCCCACGCGCTGGCGCCCGACCAGCTCAGGGCACGCCCGGCCGACCCGGCGCTGGCCTGGGCCTGCTTCGGCGGCCTGTCGCCGTGGGAGGTGATCGCTGACGGCCGCAAGCTGGTCGGCCTCGCCCAGTTGCGCGGCCGCCATGGCGTGCTGCTGACCACCGGCACCCTGCTGTGGCGGCCGGACTGGGCGCTGCTGTGCCGCGCGCTGGATCGTCCGCCCACGGACGTGGCCCGGCTCGATGCCGCGACCACGTCCTGCGCCGAACTGCTCGGCGCCCGCATCCACATTGAAACGCTCGCCGAGGGCCTACGGCAGATGCTCGCCGACGTGCTCGGCGACTTCGCGGAGGGCGCCGCCGCCTGACTCGAACCTGCCGCCCCCACGACCACACAGAAAGGCCATCCCGGCCGCCAGAACATTAAGGAGACAAGCATGAGCACGGAACACACCCCCACCCCGATGCGCATCGTCGACAAGCGCATCACCCTTTCCCGCCGCGGCTTCCTCAAGGGCGGCGGCATGGCCGCGCTGGGCGTCGGCACGCTGTCGGCGTCGACGCTGATGACACCAGCGCGCGAGGCGCTGGCGCAGGAGTTCAAGGTGCTGGGCGCCGCCACCGGCAACACCCTGCTGGTGCTGGCGCGCGACATCTTCCCGCACGACCGCATCTCGGACCGCTACTACCTGCAGGCGCTCGAACCGCTGGAAACGCAGGCCGCCGCCGACGACAAACTGAAGGCGCTGTTGAGCGAGGGCGTGGCCGCGCTCGACCGCCTGGCCAAGCTGCGCTTCAGGAAGACCTACGCCGCGCTCGACAAGGAAAGCGAGCGCCTGAGCCTGCTCTATGTAATCGAACACGGCGCCTTCTTCCAGAAGGTGAAGGGCCACCTGGTCACCGGTTTCTACGACAACAAGGCGGTGTGGCCGCTGTTCGGCTACGAGGGCTCGTCGTGGGAGAAGGGTGGCTACCTCAACCGCGGCTTCGACGACATCGACTGGCTCGACCAGGCCTGAACCGCCCCCCGATCAAGACGACATAACGGAGACAAACCATGAGCGCGAAATTCTCGCTGGACGACGACAGCGTGGTGGTCATCGTCGGCTCGGGCGCCGGCGGCGGCACACTGGCTGACGAACTGACCCGACGCGGGGTGAACGTCGTCGTCCTCGAAGCCGGCAAGCATTACACCCAGGCCGATTTCGAGAACGACGAGTGGGCAATGTTCCACAAGATCTCGTGGCTGGACAAGCGCATTTCGGCCGGAGGCTGGCATCACACCGAGACCTATCCCAATCTGCCGGCGTGGATCGTGAAGGGCGTGGGCGGTTCGACCATGCACTTCTCCGGCCTGGCGCTGCGCTTCCTGCCGCACGACTTCCGCACCAAGAGCACCTATGGCACGGTCGATGGCGCCAACGTGCTCGACTGGCCGATCAGCTACGAGGAGCTGGCACCCTACTACGACATCGCCGAACGCAAGATGGGGGTGGCCGGCACCAAGGCCAGCGGCCTGCCCGAGATGCCGCCCAATAACCATTACAAGGTCATCGCCGCCGGCGCGAAGAAGGTCGGCTACACCGACATCAGTCGTCCGGTGGCGTCCAACACCCGGCCCAATGACGGCCGCCCGGCCTGCCAGCAGATCGGCTTCTGCATGCAGGGCTGCAAGATCAGCGCCAAGTGGTCGACGCTGTATTCGGAGATCCCGCGCGCGATCGACACCGGCCGCGCCGAGCTGCGCCCGCAGAGCATGGTGCTGAAGATCGAGCACGACAAGTCGGGCAAGGCCAGCGGCGTGCTCTACGCCGACAAGGATGGCCGCCAGCACCTGCAGAAGGCACGCGTGGTGTGCGTCGCCGGCAACTCGATCGAGTCGCCGCGGCTGCTGCTGAACTCCGCCTCCAGCCTGTTCCCGAATGGCCTGGCGAACTCGTCCGGGCAGGTCGGCAAGAACTACATGAACCACACCACCGCGGCCGCGGTGGCGATCCACAAGGGGCCGGTCTACATGTATCGCGGCTTCGACATCGCCGCGGTGATCTCGGACGAGGCCCAGCTCAATCCCGACCGCGGTTTCCTCGGCGGCTACCACCTGGAGGGTCTCGCCCTGCACCTGCCCTTCACCGCGGCCTTCATGAAGCCGGGCGGATGGGGACGCGAAGTGAGCTCGGCACTCGAGCAGTACGACCACATGAGCTGCGTGTGGGTATGCGGCGAGGACATGCCACAGGAAGAGAACGGCATCAGCCTGCATCCGACCGAGAAGGACCAGTACGGCCTGCCGATTCCGATCGTGACCAAGACCGACCACACCAACGACGCCGCGATGCGCCGCCACGGCCTCACGCAGTGGCGCAAGGTATCGGAAGCGGTGGGCGCCACGCGGGTGATCGACATGCCGCCCTACCCCGCCAGCCACAACATGGGCACCAACCGCATGAGCGCCAATGCACGCGACGGGGTGGTGAACAAATGGGGCCAGACGCACGACATCGGCAACCTGTTCATTTCCGACGGCAGCCAATTCACCTCGAGCTCGGCCGCCAATCCAACCCTGACCATCGTCGCGCTAGCCGTACGCCAGGCCGAATACATCGCCGGCGCGATGCAGCGGCGCGAACTCTGAGCCACACCGTGCAGTTTCGGATCCGCACCCCGGACTGCACCTCCCACCACAAGAAACGGAGACACCCATGAACCAGAAGAACCGCATCCGCCGCATCCTGTCCGCCGCCACGGTCACAACCGGCCTCGCCACCAGCCTGGCCGCGACCAGCCTCCCCGCGCAGGCGGAGCCGATCCCGGGCATGCGCGGCATGCAGCACATCGGCATCACCGTGCCGAACATGAATGAGGCCGTCGCCTTCTTCCGCGACGCCCTCGGCTGCGAGCCGTCATTCACCTTCGGCACCTTCAAGTTCGAGGACGACTGGATGGAGCGCCACCTCAACGTACACCCGCGCGCGGCGATCAGCGACTTCCAGATGGTCCGCTGCGGCAACGGCACCAACCTCGAGGTCTTCGAGTACACCGCACCCGACCAGAACCGCCGCGGCCCCCGCAACAGCGACATCGGCGGCCACCATCTCGCTTTCTATGTGGACAACATGGACGCCGCGGTGAGCTACCTCAAGGCCAAGGGCGTGCGCGTGCTCGACACGCCAAGCACCTTCACCGAGGGCCCTGCGGCGGGGCTGACCTGGGTCTACTTCCTCGCGCCCTGGGGGCTGCAACTCGAGCTCGTCAGCGCACCGAATGGCATGGCGCACGAAAAAGCACTGCAGCGCAAGCTGTGGGATCCGCGCTTCCCCGCCAGCTAAGCCCGCGCCCGCGCTCGCATGCCCTCGGGGACGCCGCGCGGCCTACCCGGGTAGATCGGTTTCCCATGCCTGACTCCCTCCTCCAGGCGCTTTGCGGGGCGCGCCGTCAAGGCCGCCCCATCTTTTCTTGTTGAGCCGCCGGTAAGCGAGGAGTAAGTTGTAACGCCACACAGAGACCGATCCATGGTCCGCACCGGGTACCAAGCTGAAACAGCCCGGAAGAGGAGACAAGATGCTGGCCCAATCCCAAAGGGAGCACATCGATCATGTGCTTGCCGTCTCAAAGACCGGCGCGCGCCCATCCGATCGAATCGGCAGTTCGTGGGTACGCTGTATCCGCGACTACGGGCTCGACCCTTGCCGCCCGACACGGGCCCACATCGTCGAACATGCGCGCCTGCGCGAACACCAGGACCATATCGAAGAATTCCTCGGCGTCGCCCGCACCGGCATGGAGCAGCTGTACAAGCGCATGGCCGGCATCGGCTACGTCCTGTTGCTGACCGACGCGCACGGAATCGCGGTGGACTTCATCGGCAACGACGCCTGGGCGCGGGAACTGAAGCAGGCCGGACTCTACCTTGGCGCCGACTGGAGCGAAGCGCGCGCCGGAACCTGTGCGGTGGGCACCTGCATCGTCGAGAAGGCGCCGATCACGGTTCATCACGCCGACCACTTCGACGCGACCCACATCTCGCTGACCTGTAACGCCGCCCCCTTGTTCGACCCCACGGGGGGGTTTCTCGGCGTGCTCGACGTCTCCGCACTGACTTCGCCTTCGCCGCGCGACAGCCAGCATCTGGCGCTGCAGATGACCACGATGTTTGCGCAGATGGTGGAGGACGCCAACTTCCTGCGCTACTTCCGCGATCGCTGGGTGCTGCGCCTGGGCTCAGCATGGTCGATGGTGGATGTATCGGCAGAGATCATGCTCGCCTTCGATGCCGACGGGGTCGTGGTCGGCACGAACAGCGGAGCCCGGAGATCATTGCGGCCATTGCACGCAGGCGGTGACAACGCCCTGGTCGGCCGATCGCTGGGCGAGATCTTCCGTGAAGGCATGGATTCGATCTGGCGCATTGCGCGGGCAGGCTTCGCCGCCGACCGCACGGCGCTATCGACCGGCAGCGGAGAGGTCTACTACGGCACTGTCGTGCAGCCCCGGGTCGCGCCGCACGCAGCACGGCCGAGCGTGACCGCGACCGCCGCGCACGCGCCGGCGCTCGAGCGCCTGGCTGGCGATGATCCGCAGATGCAGCGCCTGATCGCGCAAGCCTCCAGGCTGGTCAACCGCCCGGTGAACATCCTGGTCCACGGCGAAACCGGCACCGGCAAGGAGGTGCTGGCCAAAGCCCTGCACGAGTCCAGCGATCGGGCCTCGAACCCCTTCGTTGCCGTCAATTGCGCGGCCATTCCCGAGTCACTGATCGAGAGCGAGTTGTTCGGCTATACCGCCGGAACCTTCACCGGCGGGCGCAGCAAGGGTATGCGCGGTCTCATCCAGCAGGCAGACGGTGGCACCCTGCTGCTCGACGAGATCGGCGACATGCCGCTAAACCTGCAGACCCGGCTGCTGCGGGTGCTGGCAGAGCGCGAGATACTGCCGCTCGGCGCGGAGAAACCGATCCCCGTCAACCTGACCGTGGTCGCAGCCTCCCATCGCGACTTGCGCAAGCTGATTGCCGAAGGCAGCTTCCGCGAGGATCTCTACTACCGCCTGTGCGGCGCCATTCTTTACCTTCCGCCGCTACGCGAGCGCCGCGACCTTGACTACCTGATCGACCGCCTGCTGGCTGCAGAGGGTGGTGAATTGGGCACCGCCGCAACCCTCGGACCGATTGCGCGTGCAGCCTTGCTCGAATACAGCTGGCCAGGCAACGTCCGTCAGCTGCGCAACGTGTTGCGATTCGCACTCGCGGTCTGTGACGGCGGCACGATCACGACCGAAGACCTGCCCGTCGAGCTCATGTCCGCGGGCCACCGTGACACACCACCACTCGAGACGACGCAGGCGCCTCGCGGCGAGGCCGCCGAGCTGGAGGCCGCCCTGCGCCGCCACCGCTGGAACGTAACCGGTCACTGAGCGGCGTTCTTTTTCCGCCCGCGCCCACGCGGAACAATG
>JBEOKH010000094.1:0-3248 GCA_040275625.1 Thauera sp.
CGGCCGCCCGTGGCGCAGGCAGAAGTCGCGCAGCAACTGGTTGGCCATCGCGTAGCGGATCGGGAACAGCGGCGGCAGCGCATCGACGTGGAAGAAACGCGCGTCCTCGATCTCGCCAGGGGCACAGACGATCTCGCCCCCTTCGTATTCGGCCTGGTAGCCGAGCATCAGCGCATGCGGGAAGGGCCACGCCTGGCTGGAGAAATAGCGCAGCGCGCGGATGCGCAGCCCGGTTTCCTCGTGGATCTCGCGGTGCACCGCCTGCTCCGCCGACTCGCCGGCGTCGACGAAGCCGGCGAGCGTGCTGTAGAGCCCGGGCGGGAAGTGTGGCGAACGCCCGAGCAGGATCTGGGGGCCGCGCTCGACGGCCACGATCACCACCGGCGACACCCGCGGGAAGTGCTCACGACCGCAGTCCGCGGCGCTGCAGCGCCGTGCCGGTGGGTCCGTCCTGAGCGTGGTGGGGGCGCCGCAGGCGCCGCAGAAACGGTGCGTACGGTCGAACTCGAGCAACTCCAGCGCGCGCGCGGCGAGCGCAAGGGTCGTTGCGGGCAGGCTGTCGAGCAGGCTCTTGAGGTGCTCGAATGCAAGCGGCGGTGGCGGCTCGGTGTCGTGGCCGACTTCGATGGCCGCGCACCGGCGGCCGTCTGCGGTGGCGAAGTCGACACGGTGCAGGACATCCACAGCCAGGCCTGCCTGTGCGGGTGGACGGCTCGAGGCGTCCACCAGGAGCTGGTGGCCGCGAAAGACGAGAACGATGGGTTCGGCGCGATCCATGGCGATGCGTTGGGAATGGCGGAGGGCGGGCGGTGGCGGCGGACAGTGGGTGCCGGGCTAGGCACGGCCGCCGGGTGAGCAGCTTGCCACCGCGCCGGCGCCGGGGAAAGGGCTTGCCGATCGCCGCCCGCGCGGGGTGCGTGTGCAGGTTTCAATGCCGGCGCGTTCGATAAGTGGTATTTTTCCGCCGACTGCGAGCGCGCGGCCCGAGCGCTGCGCCGGCGACAGGGGGTCGCGTGCGGTTGTCGAGACAAGATCTAAAACACTAGGGGAAATCAATGGCTGCAGGGAAATCGAAGATCATCTACACGCTCACGGACGAAGCGCCGCTGCTCGCGACGTGCGCCCTCCTTCCGATCATCCGCACCTTTGCCGGCCCTGCAGGCGTCGACATCGATGAGGCCGATATCTCGGTCTCGGCCCGCGTGCTGGCGGAGTTTTCCGAGTACCTTGCCGAAGACCAGCGCGTGCCGGACACGCTCGGCGAGCTCGGCCGCCTGACGCTCGAACCCGACACCAACATCATCAAGCTGCCCAACATCAGCGCCTCGGTCGCCCAGCTCAAGGCCTGCGTCAAGGAACTGCAGGAGAAGGGCTACAAAATCCCCGATTACCCCGAGGATCCGAAGAGCGACGAGGAAAAGGCGCTCCGCGCCCGCTTCGGCAAGTGCCTGGGTTCCGCGGTCAACCCGGTGCTGCGTGAAGGCAACTCGGACCGGCGCGCCCCCGCCGCGGTCAAGAACTACGCCAAGAAGAACCCGCACTCGATGGGTGAGTGGAAGCAGTGGTCGCAGACCCATGTCTCGCACATGCACCACGGCGACTTCTACCACGGCGAAAAGTCGATGACGATCGACAAGGCGCGCGACGTCAAGATGGAGCTGATCACCAAGTCGGGCAAGACCATCGTCCTCAAGCCCAAGCTTGCGCTGCTCGATGGCGAGGTCATCGACTCGATGTTCATGAGCAAGAAGGCGTTGTGCGAGTTCTACGAGCGTGAGCTCGACGACTGCCGCGAGGCCGGCATCCTGTTCTCGCTGCACGTGAAGGCGACGATGATGAAGGTGTCGCACCCGATCGTCTTCGGCCACTGCGTGAAGATCTACTACAAGGACGCCTTCGCCAAGCACGGCAAGCTGTTCGACGAGCTCGGCATCAACGTCAACAACGGCATGGTCGACCTGTACGAGAAGATCAAGACCCTGCCCGAGTCCAAGCACGACGAGATCATCCGCGACCTGCACGCCTGCAACGAGCACCGCCCCGAACTCGCCATGGTCGATTCGGCCAAGGGCATCACCAACTTCCACTCGCCCAACGACATCATCGTCGACGCCTCGATGCCGGCGATGATCCGCCAGGGCGGCAAGATGTGGGGTGCGGACGGCAAGCAGTACGACAGCAAGTGCGTGATGCCGGAGTCGACCTTCGCCCGCATCTACCAGGAGATGATCAACTTCTGCAAATGGCACGGCAACTTCGACCCGCGCACGATGGGCACGGTGCCGAACGTCGGCCTGATGGCGCAGAAGGCCGAGGAGTACGGCTCGCACGACAAGACCTTCGAGATCACCGAAGACGGCGTCGCCAACATCACCGACCTCGCCACCGGCGAAGTGCTGCTGGCGCAGAACGTCGAGGCCGGCGACATCTGGCGCATGTGCCAGGTCAAGGACGCGCCGATCCGCGACTGGGTCAAGCTCGCCGTGACCCGCGCGCGCAACTCGGGCATGCCGGCGATCTTCTGGCTCGACCCCTATCGTCCGCACGAGAACGAGCTGATCAAGAAGGTCAAGACCTACCTGAAGGATCACGACACCAGCGGCCTCGACATCCAGATCATGAGCCAGGTGCGCGCGATGCGTTACACGCTCGAGCGCGTGGTGCGCGGCCTGGACACCATCTCGGTCACCGGCAACATCCTGCGCGACTACCTCACCGACCTGTTCCCGATCATGGAGCTGGGTACCTCGGCCAAGATGCTGTCGATCGTGCCGCTGATGAACGGTGGCGGCATGTACGAGACCGGTGCCGGCGGTTCGGCGCCCAAGCACGTCCAGCAGCTCACCCAGGAGAACCACCTGCGCTGGGATTCGCTCGGCGAGTTCCTCGCCCTGGCGGTGTCGCTCGAGGACCTCGGCATCAAGACCGGCAACGCCCGCGCCAAGCTGCTCGCCAAGACCCTCGACGAGGCCACCGGCCGCCTGCTCGACGAGAACAAGTCGCCCTCGCCCAAGACCGGCAAGCTCGACAACCGCGGCAGCCAGTTCTACCTCGCGCTGTTCTGGGCCGAACGCCTTGCGGAGCAGGGCGAAGACGCCGAGCTGGCGGGCAAGTTCGCATCGCTCGCCAAGGCACTGCGTGAGAACGAAGCCAGGATCATCGAAGAAATGGCGGCGGTGCAGGGCAAGCCTGCCGACATCGGCGGTTATTACAAGCCCGATGCGCAGAAGACCGCGGCCGTGATGCGC
>JBEOKH010000095.1:0-2100 GCA_040275625.1 Thauera sp.
AGCCAAACTTACCAAGGACTTCCAGCAATTTCATGCACGCTTACCGGAGCGACACGATACACCGCTAAGTTCAAGACCGTTTTGAAGCACATACCGATAGTAGAGTCGAGTGTCACTTGTAATGCCTTCGTTGGCGGCAAAATCGTCGTGTCCCTCCGGCAAGGCTGCACAGAGGCCGTGAAGGAAGCGGCCGGAAGCGGTCGGCGATGAGGTGGTCGGCATTTTTCACTTGCGTTCCGGAGCGAGTTTGCTTACTCTGGGGCGGATGCAAAAGACGCTGAGCTACCGGCACCGGGAGATCTCTGAAGACGATCTGGTCTTCATTCGCCAACTGATCGTCGACCATCCAGGGTCAAGTCGCAGGGCGTTGTCGAAGAAGTTGTGTGAAGCGTGGAGCTGGGTGCAGGCGAATGGCGCGCTGCGCGACATGGTATGCCGCGGGATGATGCTGATGCTGCATCGCGCGGGGCTGATCGAATTGCCAGCAGTGCGTCAGATCACACGCAATCCGCTCATCGATCGCCGGTTGCCGGCGCTGGTCAGGGTCGACGAAGCGCCACTGCAAATGAACTTTGGCGAACTGGGGCCCGTGGAAATGTGTCAGGTCCGACGCACGCCTGAAGAAGCCTTGTTCAACAGCCTGCTCCAGCAGCACCACTACCTGGGCTATACGCAGCCCGTCGGCGAGCATCTGAAGTATCTCGTCCTTGCTCGCGGGCGACCGGTCGCCTGCCTCGCGTGGTGCTCGGCGCCGCGTCATCTGGGCAGCCGTGACCGCTTCATCGGCTGGGGGCCGCAAGCACGGCGGCAGAACATTCGCTTCCTCGCCTACAACACGCGCTTCCTGATTTTGCCGTGGGTCACGGTACCGCACCTGGCCTCGCACCTTCTCGGACGGATGGCGCGCCGGCTGTCGGCCGATTGGCAGTCGATGTATGGGCATCCGATCTACTTTCTCGAAACCTTCATCGAGCCGCAGCGGTTTCGTGGCACGTGTTACCGAGCCGCCAACTGGCAGTTGCTGGGAACGACGACCGGGCGTGGCAAGGACGCACCGACGCACGCCGTCAATCGTTCGATCAAGGAAGTCCTGGGCTATGCCCTGGTCAAAGACTTTCGCCAGCGGCTATCGCAGGTGGCGTGATAAAGCCCCCAGAACAGGTCGATGCCACCCAGGCGCAGCTCGATGAATTGCTGGCGCTCGCCCAGCCTACGTTCCCGGCGCCGCAATATGAGTTGCTCAAACAGGTGCTCACCACCTTTGTCTTCGTGATGCAGGCCTTGCAGAATGCGAAGACCTCCCTCGCGCGCTTTCGCAAGATGTTGTTTGGCGCGCCTACGGAGAGCAAAGACAAGCTGCTTGCCCACGGCGCAGGAGCTGATGACCCCTCCGGTGATGAGGAAGCATCGACCCCGGCTGGCGGGACTGCTGCCGCCGCCGAGGGGGAGAAAGTGAAGAAGCGTGGCCGACCGAAGAAGGGCCATGGCCGCAACGGCGCCGCGAAGTATGCGGACTCGCCGGTCATCGAAGTGGCCGTGCCCGACCTGAAGCCGGGTGACCCCTGTCCGGAGTGTCTTACCGGCAAGGTCTATCACGCGCCACCCAAGACCGTCGTCAAGGTCGTCGGACAACCCCCACTGATGGCCACGATCCACAAGTTGCAGCATCTGCGCTGCCGCCTGTGCGATGCGACCTTCACCGCGCCGATGCCCAAGGGCTCCTGCCTGTCGAAATACGACCCCAGCTGCGCGAGCCTGCTCGCCTTGCTACGTTACGGCAGCGGTATGCCGTTCTACCGGATCCAAGGTCTGCAGGAAAGCCTCAACGTCCCGCTGCCGGATGCGACCCAGTGGGACCTCGTGGCCCAGGCCGTGCCGGCGCCGCGGGCCGTCTTCGGCGAACTGATCCGCCAGGCGGCACAAGGCGATCTGCTGTACAGCGACGACACCCGGGCGAAGGTCCTGTCGCTGATCGTCGCACGGAACAAGCTCGAAGCCGCCGGCGAGACGCCCGAGGTCAAGGCCATCAACACTTCCGGCATCGTCGCCGTTCTCGATCAAGGGCAGCACGTCGGGCTGTATTTCACCGGCCATCAGCAC
>JBEOKH010000096.1:0-5746 GCA_040275625.1 Thauera sp.
CGCCGGCGAGCGGGCCTTCGACCACGACGTAGTCGGGCATGCGCCCGGTGCGCGCACTTTTCTTGAGGAAGAGCTGCAGCGCGCGCAGCGAACTGACGATGATGCCGAGCTGCACGTCGCGGAAGCGCGGATGGTCCTCGATCAAGGCGAACGAGCCGAGGTGCAGGCCGGCCGCGAGCGTGATGCCGTCGATGCCGTGGTCCATCGCGGTGCGCAGGCGCACGCGCAGCGTGTCCTTGGGCGCGTTCATCGTCAGCTTTTCCATGCAGTTGATGAACACCATGCCCGCGCCGCGCTTGCGCTCCATGGTGCGACCGACGTGGGTCGCGGTGGCTTCGGCAATGAGGCCGAGGTCGAACTGCACCACCGACTTGTCGGTGTTGGCGACGTTGAACTTGTACTGCTGCAGCTTGTTCTTGACGTACTTGGTGTTGTAGCGCCGGTCGGACACCGTCGGCAGCATCGCGTCGGAAATGTGTCCGACCCCGCCCAGCCGGGCTGCCTCGAGCGCCAGGTCGGCGGTGGAAATATCCACCCCCATGCCGCCCACCATGATCGGAACGAGTTCCTGAGAACCCAGTTTCAGGCGGAAGTCATCTACACGCTTCATTGCTTCGAGTCCGTTAATTCGGCAGTCCTGCATTATCACCCGAGACCCCTTCCACACCCAAGTTCAAGGCGCACTCGGGCATCGGTTACCATGCATTTCAGACCACGAATCCGGCTCCCGGTGCGCTACGGGGCACGGCGGGCCGCAATCCAGGCCACAACAACCGGAGGAGACTTCCGTGCCCGAACGCATCAGCCGCTTCACCGTACCCGAACTCGCCAACGTGCCCGAGGACGTGCGCAACCGCATCCTTGCCGTGCAGGAGAAGGCCGGCTTCGTGCCCAACGTGTTTCTGATGCTGGCGCACCGCCCAGCCGAGTTCCGCGCCTTCTTCGACTATCACGACGCGCTGATGGAAAAGGACCTTGGCCTCACCAAGGGCGAGCGCGAGATGATCGTTGTGGCGACCTCTGCTGCCGGCCAGTGCCTGTACTGCGTCATCGCCCACGGCGCAGTGCTGCGCATCCGCACAAAGAACCCCCGCATCGCGGATCAGCTCGCTGCCAACTACCGCAAGGCGGAGATCAGCCCGCGCCAGCGTGCGATGCTGGATTTCGCCGTGAAGCTGTCGACCTGCGGCGGCGCGATCGAGGATGGTGATATCGATGCGCTGCGCACGCACGGCTTCGACGACGAGGCGATCTGGGACATCGGCGCGATCGCGGCCTTCTTCGCGATGAGCAATCGACTCGTGCATCTCACCGGCACGCCGCCCAACGAGTCCTTCTATCTGATGGGACGGGTGCCGAAGGCGTGAGCGCTGCGGTTTCTGGCATGAGGCGCGGGGCGGGCGGCGCCGGCTTGCGCGGCGACTTCGCCGGGGTGGGGCAATTGCTTACAAACGAGGGGCGTCTTGTTCGCGCACAGGCATTGAATGCTGCGGCCGACCTGCGTAAGATTGGGGCATGGTTGTAATCCCGGCAATCTGGAGGCGTTCTGGACAGGGGTTCGATTCCCCTCACCTCCACCCAAGCGCATCAGGGCGTGTGTTTGGGTGGGGGTGTACCGGTTTCGACAGGGCGGGCAAAGGTGAGCAGGCAACCCGAAAGGCGACGGACGTAATCCGAGCAAATCCATAAACGCCAACGATGAGCGTTTCGCACTGGCCGCTTAAGGTCTATGCCGAGGCTGCTTGAGCCTTGTTACCAAAGAAAAGCCGGTGGGGACTTCGGTCCCCATCGTCACGTCTACGGCGCGCGTTCGAGGGCGCCAGCCGTGCCGGCGCCGGAGGGCGTCCGGGGGCGGTCGTGAACGGGAGAAGCCGCGCACAGCGCGGCTTCCAGATACCGAGCAGACGCTTCAGCGAATGGATTCAGGTTGCGCCGCGCCTGCGCCGCCAGGCGGCGATACCAGCCAGTCCGGTACCGAGCAGGGCGAGGACGCCCGGCTCGGGGACGTTGTTCGACGGTGGCTGGATCGCGAAGCTGGTGGTGATGTTGAAATTCGACGCGGTGGTGTGGCGCTCGGCGAAGAAGATGTCGAGGTCGTAGGCCGTGCCTGCGGCCAGCCCGGCAGCCTTCAGGGTTTCTTCGGTGAACGAGGCGGTGGATGCGCCGTGAACCCCGCCGAGATCGATGAATCGCTGGCCGTTGACGAACACCCACAAGTCGTCGTCCCCGGTGAAACTGAACGACGAATCCGCGCCTCCAGTCGGGTCGGCGAAGGACAACTGACCTTCGAGATGCAGCGTGAAGTGGTAGTTGTGGCTGCG
This sequence comes from Thauera sp., assembly GCA_040275625.1. Lineage (GTDB taxonomy): Bacteria > Pseudomonadota > Gammaproteobacteria > Burkholderiales > Rhodocyclaceae > Thauera. Next base: position 2,322 of record JBEOKH010000096.1, read on the forward strand.
CGCCTGATTACCATAGAGCTGACCATCGATCGGAAAGAAGCTCGACGAGGCGTAGGTATAGACGCCGCTGCCCGCGGCGGTCTCGGCGAGCGTCAGCGAATAGGCTTGGCTCAGGTTGTATCCCGGGCTATCTACATACCACTTCGCGAAGTTAGCCACGGACGACGCACCCGCAACGATGTTGGCGCCGGCTGTCGGAAGGCCCCCGCTCAACGTGGTTGCGGTCATGTTTGTGACGACGCCGGGGATGCTGCCCTCGAAATCGGAGAGTTGGGTGCAGGTTCCGGAAATCGATGGCGCGCAGAAGTCGCGGAGGGTGCCTGTCAGCGTGGTCGTGGCGGCCGCTGCTGACGAGATGGCAAGCGCCGACATCGCGAGGGTTGTGCAGAGATGATGGATGCGCATGATGAGTACTCCTGATCGGGTGCGGAATGGAGCCATCCGCGACCTCGGGTAAGATGAAGCATGGAGCGTGCCCAGTATGTAAATAGCCAGCAGATCATTGATTAATAGACACTTTATTTTCAATACGGCTTGGCGGAAGGGGCCTGGGTGATGGGTCTGTAAAATCCTCCGACAGTCGGCATCTCGAGGCTTGCGCCCGAGATAGCAATGTGGCCTGGCGCTGGACTGCTGCGGGGAGTGTGGTGCGTGACGAGGTTCGCTCGGCACATAGAAATGTTTCTGCGTCGCGTCGACGCGCTCTAAGCGGACCGCGTGGGTCCGCGAACGGCATGAAAAAGGGCTCAGGATTGCTCCTGAGCCCCTGATTCCATTGGTGGGCCCTGCGGGATTCGAACCCGCAACCAAAGGATTATGAGTCCTCTGCTCTAACCGTTGAGCTAAAGGCCCCGGCGTGCCCGACGGCAGGCGCCGTCGGGCCGTACAACGGGCCTTACTGGTCGCTGTCGAGGAAGCTGCGCAGCTTCTCGGAGCGGCTCGGGTGGCGCAGCTTGCGCAGGGCCTTGGCTTCGATCTGGCGGATGCGCTCGCGGGTGACGTCGAACTGCTTGCCGACTTCTTCCAGCGTGTGGTCGGTGTTCATCTCGATGCCGAAGCGCATGCGCAGCACCTTGGCTTCGCGCTGGGTCAGCGAGTCGAGCACCTCGGCGGTGGCGTCGCGCAGACCGGAGTACATCGCCGCCTCGGCCGGGGCCAGGGTGGCGGTGTCCTCGATGAAGTCGCCCAGATGGGAGTCGTCATCGTCGCCGATCGGCGTCTCCATGGAGATCGGCTCCTTGGAGATCTTCATGATCTTGCGGATCTTCTCCTCGGGCATCTCCATCTTCTCGGCCAGCGTCGCGGGATCCGGTTCGGAGCCGGTTTCCTGCAGGATCTGGCGGCTGATGCGGTTCATCTTGTTGATCGTCTCGATCATGTGCACCGGGATGCGGATGGTGCGCGCCTGGTCGGCGATCGAGCGCGTGATGGCCTGGCGGATCCACCACGTGGCATAGGTCGAGAACTTGTAGCCGCGGCGGTATTCGAACTTGTCCACCGCCTTCATCAGGCCGATGTTGCCTTCCTGGATGAGGTCGAGGAACTGCAGGCCGCGGTTGGTGTACTTCTTCGCAATCGAGATCACCAGGCGCAGGTTGGCCTCGGTCATCTCGCGCTTGGCGCGGCGCATCTTGGCCTCGCCCGTGGACATCTGGCGGTTGATGTCCTTGAGCTCCTTGAGCGGGATGCCGATCCGGTCCTGCAGGTCGATCAGCTTCTGCTGCTCTTCGAGCACCGCCGGGTGGATGCGCATCAGGCCTTCGGCGTAATTCTTGCCAGCGCCAATCTCGTCCTTGAGCCAGTCGAGATTCACTTCCTGGCCGGGGAAGATCTTGATGAAGTGCTGGCGCGGCATGCCGGCGCGGTCCACGCACAGTTGCAGAATCTGGCGCTCGTGGGCGCGCACCTGCTCGACCATGTGGCGCACCGAGTCGCACAGCTTCTCGATCGCCTTGGCGGTGAAGCGGATGTTGAGCAGTTCGTCCGAAATCTGCTGCTGCAGCGCGAGGTAGATGATGTCCTGCGAGCCCTTCTTCTCGAGCGCGGCCATCTTCTTGCCGTACAGCTCGCGGATCACGGCAAAGCGGGCGAGCGCGTCGTTCTTGAGCTGCAGCAGCGAGGCGGCATTGGCGCGCTCGGCACTTTCGGCGCTGTCCTCGTCCTCGTCCTCGGCCTCTTGTTCGTCGGCGTCCTCTTCCTCTTCGGCGTCGGCGTCGGCGGCATCGTCCTCTTCGGCAGCGCCTTCCGCGGCGCTGGCGTTGGGGTCGATCAGGCCGTCTACGAGCTCGTCGATCTTGGCCTCGTCGGCGGCGACGCGGTCCACGATCCCGAGCATCTCTGCGATCGTGGTCGGGCACGCCGAGATGGCCTGCACCATGTGCTTGAGGCCGTCCTCGATGCGCTTGGCGATCTCGATCTCGCCCTCGCGGGTGAGCAGCTCGACGGTGCCCATCTCGCGCATGTACATGCGCACCGGATCGGTGGTGCGGCCGAATTCGGAGTCGACCGAGGACAGCGCCTGTTCGGCTTCTTCTTCGGCGACGTCCTCGTCGACGTTGGTGGCAACGCTGTCGGACATCAGCAGGTCTTCGGCGGCCGGCGCCTCGTCATAGACCTGGATGCCCATGTTATTGAACGTGGCGATGATGCCTTCGATCTGCTCGGCATCGGCCACGTCGTCGGGCAGGTGATCGCTGATCTCGGCGTAGGTGAGGTAGCCGCGTTCCTTGCCGAGCGTGATCAGGGTCTTCAGCCGGGTGCGGCGCACCTCCGCATCGAGCGGGGTGGCGGTGGGGCTTTCGACGACCGGAGCTGCCTTGTCCTTGGCCTTGGCAGGGCGTCCCTTGGCGGGAGCATCCTTGCGCGGGTCCTTGGCTTTTTCGCGTGCCATAGCACTCCTCAAGTGAGGGTGTAAGAAAATGGGAAACCCGAAATTGTACTATAAATCTGAGACTTTGCCGGCGCTGGCGAGGTTCCGCTTCTCGAGCAGGAGTTCGCTCAGGCGGTGGCGGCCGGCAGCGTCGAGGGCCTGCTCCCGATCACGTTGTAGCAGGGTGGCGATCTCCTTGCCGACGCTGTCGACCTGCAACTTGCGCAGGGCATCCTCGAAAAGGGTCTCGACCACCGCTTCGTCGAACTCGGCGTCCACGAGTTCCGCGGCGACCCGTGCCAGCGTGTCGCCGTGCGGGGTGTCGCGAAAGCGCTCGATCAGTGCGCCCAGCCCGCCCGCTGGAATCGGCTCGCCCAGGCTGAGCAGGTCGATGATGGCGATCAGCGCGAGGCCCTCTGGGCTGTCGTCCGGAATCAGCGCCACCGGCAGGCGTGCACCCCAGGTCGGGTGCTGCATGACCAGGCGCAGCAGCGTGCTGGCGGTCGACGCCGGCTTGCGCCGGCCGCCCATGCGCGGACGCGGCGCGAAGCCACGT
>JBEOKH010000097.1:0-10473 GCA_040275625.1 Thauera sp.
GGTCCCAGGTCTGGAAGAAGGGGCCCCAGTCGATGTAGTCGACCAGGTCGCCAAGCTCGACGTCGATCGCCTGCACGCCGAGCATGTTGGGACGCGGCGGGAAATAGGGGACAGACCCCGAGAAATTGGGGACAGACCCCGATTTCCCTTCAGGAAACTGGGGTCTGTCCCCAATTTCTCGCTGGGGTCTGCCCCCAATTTCTCGGTCCCCCGTTTCCCAGCGGAAGGCGTTGGTGCGCGCGGCCTCGATGCTCACCAGCTGGACACCCTTCTTGTTGGCGTGCAGGGCGCGGATCTTCTCGTAGTCGGCGGCCACCTCGGCCTTGAAGGCCTCGCTCTGGCCCTCGGACAGCAGCGCGGTGACCACGCCCACCGCGCGCGAGGCGTCGGGCACGTACACGACCGGCTGGTCGTAGTGCGGCGCGATCTTGATCGCGGTGTGGTTGCGGCTGGTGGTGGCGCCACCGATCAGCAGCGGTACGGAAAAGCCCTGGCGTTTCATCTCGGCGGCGACGTGGCTCATCTCCTCGAGCGAGGGGGTGATCAGACCCGACAGGCCGATCGCCTGAGCGCCGTGTTCCTTGGCCGCTTCGAGGATCTTCGCCGCCGGCACCATCACGCCGAGGTCGATCACCTCGTAACCATTGCAGCCCAGCACCACACCGACGATGTTCTTGCCGATGTCGTGCACGTCGCCCTTGACCGTGGCCATGATGATGCGGCCCTTGCTGGAGGCGCCGGTGCGCAGCTTCTCGGCCTCGATGTAGGGGATCAGGTGGGCGACCGCCTGCTTCATCACGCGCGCCGACTTCACCACCTGGGGCAGGAACATCTTGCCCGCGCCGAAGAGGTCGCCGACCACGCTCATGCCCGCCATCAGCGGGCCCTCGATGACCGCCAGCGGCGGCTTGCCCGCGGCCTCGAGCCTGGCGCGCACCTCCTCGGTGTCGGCGACAACGAACTCGGTGATGCCCTTGACGAGCGCGTGGCTCAAGCGCTCTTCCACCGGCCAGGCGCGCCAGGCCAGATCCTGCGCCGACTCCTTGGCCTGACCCTTCACCGACTGTGCGATCTCGACCAGGGCCTCGCCCGCGCCCGGACGACGGTTCATCACCACGTCCTCGACCTTCTCGCGCAGCACCGGGTCGAGCTCGTCATACACACCGAGCTGGCCGGCGTTGACGATGCCCATCGACAGCCCGGCCTTGATCGCGTGGTACAGGAACACGGTGTGGATCGCCTCGCGCACCGGGTCGTTGCCGCGGAAGCTGAAGGACACGTTCGACACCCCGCCCGAGGTCTTGGCGTAGGGCAGGTTTTCCTTGATCCACGCCACGGCGTTGATGAAGTCGACCGCGTAGTTGTCGTGCTCCTCGATGCCGGTGGCGATGGCGAAGATGTTGGGGTCGAAGATGATGTCCTCGGCCGGGAAGCCGGCGCCGCCCTCGGCCACCGACTTGGTCAGCAGCGTGTAGGCGCGTTCGCAGATCCCGGTCTTGCGGCGGAAGGTGTCGGCCTGGCCCTGCTCGTCGAAGGCCATCACGATCACCGCCGCGCCGTAGCGGCGCGCGAGGCGGGCCTGGCGCAGGAACTCCGCCTCACCCTCCTTCATCGAGATCGAATTCACCACGCCCTTGCCCTGGATGCACTTGAGGCCGGTCTCGATCACCGACCACTTCGACGAGTCGAGCATGATCGGCACGCGCGAGATGTCGGGCTCGGTGGCGATCAGCTTGCAGAAGCGCTCCATGGCGGCGACCGAATCCAGCATCGCCTCGTCCATGTTGATGTCGATGACCTGGGCGCCGTTCTCGACCTGCTGGCGCGCCACCGCGAGCGCGTCGTCGAAGCGGCCTTCGAGGATCATGCGTGCGAAGGCCTTGGAGCCGGTGACGTTGGTGCGCTCGCCGACGTTCACGAACAGTGCATCGCTGCCGACGTTGAAGGGCTCGAGGCCGGACAGACGCAGCTTCCTGTCGATGACGGGCACTGCGCGCGGGGCAAGGCCGGCGACGGCTTCGGCGATCGCCGCGATATGCGCCGGCGTGGTGCCGCAGCAGCCGCCGACGATGTTCACCAGGCCGCTCTGCGCCCATTCCCTGATCTGGCCGGCGAGGTGCTCCGGCGTCTCGTCGTAGCCGGTGGGCGACAGCGGGTTGGGCAGGCCGGCGTTGGGGTGTGCCGACACATGGGTGTCGCAGGCGGTCGACAGTTCGTCGACGTACTGGCGGAGCTGGTCGGCGCCGAGCGCACAGTTGAGGCCGAAGCTGATCGGCTGCGCGTGCGACAGCGAGTTCCAGAACGCCTCCGCGGTCTGGCCCGACAGCGTGCGTCCGGAGGCGTCGGTGATCGTGCCGGAGATCATCACCGGCCAGCGCTTGCCAAGGTCATCGAACAGCTTCTCGACCGCGAACACCGCCGCCTTGGCGTTCAGGGTGTCGAACACGGTCTCGATCAGCAGGAGGTCGGCACCGCCCTCGAGCAGGCCCCTGGCCGAGTCGTAGTAGTCGTCGGCGAGCGCATCGAAGCTGATATTGCGGTAGCCGGGGTCGTTCACGTCCGGCGAGATCGACAGGGTGCGCGAGGTCGGCCCGAGCACGCCGGCGCAGAAGCGCGGCTTGGCGGGATCCTGCGCGGTGTATTCGTCGCACAGCTGGCGCACCAGGCGCGCGCCCTCGACGTTGAGTTCGTAGGCCACCGACTCGAGCCCGTACTCCGCCTGCGACACGCGGGTGGCGTTGAAGGTGTTGGTCTCGATGATGTCGGCGCCAGCCTCGAGGTAGGCGCGATGGATGCCGACGATGACCTGCGGGCGGGTCAGCACCAGCAGGTCGTTGTTGCCCTTGAGGTCTTTCGGGTGATCGAGGAAGCGCCCGCCGCGGTAGTCCGCCTCGCCCAGCTTCTCCTGCTGGATCATCGTGCCCATCGCGCCATCCAGGATCAGGATGCGCTCGGCGAGTAGCTGGCGGAGTTCGGTGCTGCGGTCGGCTTGCATGGGTGAGTCCTCGGTCGTTCGAAGCTCGCCGGGCAACGCCCCCCACAAATGCGAACGGCGCCACAAACCCGGCTGAAGGTTTGTGAGCGCCGTTGGTCGATTGCCGAGCCTGGCCCAGGGTCGATCACGGGGTCGCAGCGCTCCTCGGCAGGTCCGGGATTCTATCGGCAGCACGCGCCCGCTGCCAAGCGCGGCGGCCTACCAGAAGAAAGGATGACCAAACGGGCGCGGAAAGTACGGTCCCGGATAAGCCCAGCCGATGCCCCAGCCCCAGCCCCAGGGGTGACCGTAATAACCCCGCCAGCCGCCGAACACCGCGCCATCGTGCGGGAACACGTAGGTCTGGCTGGTGCGCACGACCTTGCCGTCGATGAAATGCACGTTGAACAGGATGGCGACGCCGGGGCCGTCGTTGTGGATGTTCCAGTCCCACACCTCCTCGCCCGAGTTGCGGAAGCGCTGTTCGGAGCGGTGGGTGCCGAGCAGGCGCGAGACCTGCTCCTTGTCCATGCCGCGCTCGACGCGGGCGAGGTTGTCGGGCGCAAGCGCATTCCACTGGCGCAGCACGATCCCGCCCTGATCGACCTGCACCATCAGGCAGCTGCGGCCATTGGGCTGGGTGGAATACTCCAGCGTGGCGGTGCCGTCGTCGTTGAGCCAGCGCCGGGTGGGTTCGCCGCGCGCGGCGCGCGCCTCGGCCTCGGTCGTGTAGGGGCGCGCGGGCTCGAAGACGGCACAGCCGGCGAGGACGCCGGCCAGCAACGCCAGCAGCAGCCAGCGCAGGGCCGGCGCGAGATCGTGCGGGGTCGGATTCATGCGGGGAAACATGGAGGCCTCCGTCTAACGCCTGTACTGTGTGTAGCGCCCGGTACCGGTCACCCTGCCGTCGGTATTGAACGACACGGTGAAGAAGACCGGGTCGCCAGTCCCGTCGACACCCTGCGAGATCCGCCACTCCCAGACCGTTTCCTGCTTGAGCTGAAAGAACTGGCTCGACGCGGCCTTGCCGAGCAGGCGACGCACCTGCTCGCCGTTCATGCCTTTTTCGACCTTCGCGAACGTCTCCTCGTTCAATACCTGGTCGATGCGGCGCAGGCGCTGGTCGGGGCCGATCGTGATCATGAAGCATTCGATGCCCTGCGGCTGGCGGCTGAACTCCCAGGTCACCGAGCCGTCTTCGTTGCGCCACTCCATATGCGGCGGCCCGAAGCGCTCGCGCACCTCGGCAGAGGTGGACACGCCGGGCTGGAGCTCCTTCACGTTGATGTAGTCGCAGGCGGTGATGCCGATTGCCGACAACAGGCCGCACAGCCAGGTGAGGATGCGTTTCATGTGGGTTCTCCAATGATCGGCGGCAGGGCGAAGGCACCGCCGGGACGCTTCTCCCGGTGCACCAAGGCCCAGCCAGGCGCAGATCGACGCCAACAGCATCGACCATGGCGAACGGTTTTGCAATCGGCGAAAGGTGACGCTTTGCAATCGCGCGGCGGGGCGGCAGAAGTTCGCGGCTGCCGCCGCTCCTGCATGGGTCCGGGGTGCGGGCGGAGGGGCGCGAACGTCGCACCGACCACGGCGGAAGGCTTCGCGGCTGCCGCCGCTCCTGCATGGACCCGGGGTGCCTGGGTTCTGTAGGAGCGGCGGCAGCCGCGAATTGCCTGCGTTTCCGCCCGCCCGCTGCCCGGGCGGGGCGCAATCACTTCATATCGGCGATCGACTCGTAGCCCGGGCCGCTGACCTTGAAGAAGGCGTAGCTGCCCGGCACGTCGCCGGCGGCGTCGAACTCGTGATCGCCACCGGCGCCCTTGTAGTCGATATCCTTGCCCTCGGCGATCAGCTTCTTGGCCTTGGCCCACTCGCCGGCCATGATCGGCTCGCCCGGCGCCATCGCGACCGCACGCAGCGACTCGGCCAGCTTCGCCTTGTCGCCGCCCGCCTTCTCGATCGCCAGCGCGGCGAGGAAGGCGGCATCGTACGAGGTGGTGGCGAACACCGCGTCGATGTTCTCGCCCGCGGCCTTGTAGGCCTTGTTGAAGTTGTCGAGCGAGGCCGAGGCCTCACCCACCGGTGCGGAGACGAAGAAGCCACCGAGGTTCGCCGCACCGATCGCCTTCACCAGGCCCTCGGACTTCATGCCGTCGGCGCCGACGAAGGTCTTGAAGAAGTTGTTCTCGAGCGCCTGGCGCAGCAGGCTGAGGCCGGTGCCATCACCGTAATCGAAGATGATCAGCGTATCGGCGCCACCACGGGCGAGCGCCGCCAGCTCGGAGCGGTAGGACGCCTTGCCTTCCTCGTGGCCGGAGTAGCCGGCGATGGTGCCGCCGTTGGCCTCGAACTCGGCCTTGAAGGATTCGGCCAGACCCTTGCCGTAGTCGTTGTTCAGGTAGGCCACCGCGACCTTGGTGATGCCGCGCGCCTTGAGCGTGCGCGCGAGCGCGCGGCCCTGGTAATCGTCGGACGGCAGGGTGCGGTAGACGAGGTCCTTGTCCTTAAGCTTGGTGATCTCGGGCGAGGTGCCCGAGGGGGTGATCATCAGCACGCCAGCCGGGATCGCGACCGAATTGGCGGTCGCGAGCACCGCGCCCGAGCAGGCGGGACCGACGATGGCGAGCACACGGTCGATGTTGACCGCCTTGGTGGCCGCGTCGGTGGCGTTCTGCGGGTTGCAGGCGCTGTCGCCGAGCACGGCCTCGAGCTTGCCGCCCTTGAGGATGCCACCCTGCTCGTTGACGTGGGTGACGGCCAGTTTTGACGCGGCCGCCATTGGCGGCGCGAGGGCCGCGATCGGGCCGGAGATGGCCGCCATCAGGCCGATCTTGACGTCCTGGGCATGGGCGGGTGCGGCGGCGACCGCGGCACCGAGCATGGCGCCGACCAGACCTGCGATTGTTCTTCTCTTCACCTTGTCACCTCCTGAATGTACCGAAGCACCTGATGGACCATGCGGACCCGCCGGGCCCGCCACGAAGCGGCTGCGTGCTGCAGGCACTCAACGATGCGGCGGCGAACCCGCCTGACGCTCGGGCAGGATGCCCTCGGGGCGGAAGCGCAGCACCAGCTGCAGGGTCAGGCCGATGATGAACACGCGCGCGTACTTGGCCTGCACCGCGATCTCGGTGGGCAGGCGGTCGGTGAGCAGCTCGGACACCGACCAGATGATCCAGATCACCGCCGCGCCGAGGATGGCGCCGCGGTTGTTGCCCGAGCCGCCGAGGATCAGCATGATCCAGATCAGGAAGGTGGCGATCATCGGGTCGATCGCCTCGGGGGTGATCGAGCGGTTGAAATGCACGAACAGCGCCCCCGCCAGCCCCATCAGCGCCGAGCCGAACACGAAGGCCTGCAGCCGGCGCGCCTCGACCTGCTTGCCCATCGCGGCCGCCGCCAGTTCGTTGTCGCGGATCGCGCGCATCATGCGCCCCCAGGGCGACTTCACCTGGCGCTCGACGAGCAGGTAGGCGACCAGCACGAGCGTGGCGACAATGGCAAGGTAGGCGATCTGCGAGGGCATGTAGTCGAGGTCGCCGAAGGGGCGCGGCACGCCGGTCACGCCACGCACGCCGCCGGTGAGCCAGCCTTCGGTGCGGATCACCAGGCGGATGATCTCGGCGATGCCGATGGTGGCGATGGCCAGATAGTCCGAGCGGAAGCGCAGGCAGATCTTGCCGATCGGCCACGCGATCGCCGCCGCGGCAGCCATCGCCGCCAGCCAGCCCACGACCAGCGGCAGCTCGTAGCCACCCAGCCGCCCGCTCGCCGGCAGGCTGGTGAGGATCGCCGAGGCGTAGGCGCCGACCGCGAAGAAGCCGGCGACGCCGGCGTTGAACAGGCCGGTGAAGCCCCACTGGATGTTCAGCCCGAGCGCGAGCAGCGCATAGATGCCAATCAGGATGCCCATGAAAACCGCGTAATTGGCGAGACCGAGCAGATCCATCAGAGCACCTTGCCGTTGAGCAGCCCACGCGGGCGGACGAGCAGGATCAGCAGCAGCAGCGCGAAGGCGGTGGCCGCCTTGTACTGCGCCGGCAGCATGAAGATCGACAGCTCCTCGGCGATGCCCACGATCAGCCCGCCGAGCACCGCGCCCTCGACCCTTCCGACCCCGCCGAGGATGGCGGCGGCGAACATCGGCAGCAGCACCTGCCAGCCCATCATCGAGTGCAGCTCGTTGTTGATGCCAAGCATGAAGCCCGAGGCCGCACACAGCGCGCCGACGATCGCCCAGGTCAGCATCGTGACCTTGCGGTTGTCCACGCCGGACAGGCGCGCCAGATCGGGGTTGTCGGACATCGCCCGCATCGCCTTGCCCCAGCGCGAATGACGCAGGAAGAGGGCCAACCCGATCACGATCGCCACTACCGCGGCCAGCGTGTACAGCTCGCGGTCGCGCAGCAGGATGCCGAAGTAGTCGTCCGGGCGCACGATGCCGCTCGCGTAGGTGCGCGGATCGACGCCGAACACCACCTGCACCACCGCACGCAGCATCAGCGCGACGCCGAGCGAAGCCATCACGGTGACGATCTTGGGGCGCGCCTTCAGATAGTCGTAGAACAGCTTGTCCACACCGATCGCAATCACCGCGACCGCCGCCATCGCGATCGGCAGCGCGCTCCACGGGCCCATGCCGGCGGTGACCAGCGCGAGCGCGATGAAGGCGCCCAGGGTGGCCATGTCACCGTGCGCGAAATGCGAGAAGCGCAGGATGCCGAACACCAGCGTGATGCCGATCGCGCCAACGGCGTAGATCGAGCCCAGCACGATACCGGGCACGAGGTGGAAGTTGAGGAAGTCCAGTAAGCTCATGAGCGCCGGACTCCCTTAGCCGCCGAGGAACATTTCGGCCACCTCGCGATCGGCGAGCAGGGCCTGGCCCGTGCCTTCATGGCGATTGGCGCCGGTGGCGAGCACGTAGCCGCGGTCGCAGAAGGCTAGCGCCTGCTTGGCGTGCTGCTCGACGAGCAGGATCGAAAGCCCGGCGTCGCGCACATCGCGGGTGATCTGGAAGATCTGTTCCATGTATTTGGGCGAAAGGCCTGCGGTGGGTTCGTCGAGCAGCAGCAGCCTGGGGTCGAGCATCAGCGCGCGTCCCATCGCCACCATCTGGCGCTGACCGCCGGAGAGGTCGCCGGCGAGGTTCTTGCGCTTGGCCTTGAGGTCGGGGAAGAGCCCATAAACGCGCTCGTAGGCAGCAGAGAGGTCGCCGCGGCGCAGGAAGGCGCCCATCTCGAAGTTCTCGTGCACCGTCATCTCGCGGAACACGTTGTCCACCTGCGGCACGTAGCAGATGCCGCGCTGCACGATGCGGTCGGGCGCCCAGGCGGTGATGTCCTCGCCGTCGAACACGATGCTGCCGCCGCGCACCTTGAGCAGGCCGAACACGGCTTTCATCGCGGTGGATTTGCCCGCGCCGTTGGGGCCGACGATGACGACGATCTCGCGCTCGCCCACCGTGATGGACACCCCGTGCAGGACGTCGGCGTCGCCATAGCCACCGCGCACGTCCTTCATGTCGAGCAGCGCCATCACAGGTCCTCCCGGTGCAGTTCCTGCTCGCGCAGCACCTCGACCCTGGGGTCGTGCTCGGCGGCCTCGCGCTCGACGGCGGTCGGCGTCTCGCCGAGGTAGGCCTCGAGCACGCGGGAATCGGAGCGCACGGTGTGGAAACCGCCCTCGATCAGCACCCTGCCCTCGGCCATGCACACCACCGGAGCGCACAGCTTCTCGATCATCTCCATGTCGTGTTCGATGAGGATGAAGGTGTAGCCGCGCTCGCGATTGAGGATCAGGATCTTGTCCTCGAGCTTGCGCAGCAGGGTGCGGTTGACGCCCGCGGCGGGCTCGTCGAGCAGCACCAGTTTGGCATCGGTCATCATCGTACGGCCAAGCTCGAGCAGCTTCTTCTGCCCGCCGGACAGATTGCCGGCGCGCTCGCCGGCGACGTGAGTGAGTTCGAGGAAGGCGAGCGTGTCGTCGGCCTTGCGGCGCACCGCCTCTTCGGCCGCGCGCACCTTGCCGGCGGCGAACCAGTTGGCAAACAGGTTCTCGCCCGGCTGGCCCGGCGGCACCATCATCAGGTTCTCGCGTGCGCTGAGGTTATGGAACTCGTGCGGGATCTGGAAGGTGCGCACCAGGCCCTTGTGGAAGCGCGCGTCGGTGGACAGCGCGGTGATGTCCTCGCCGAGGAAGCGAATCGTGCCGGACGTCGGCTGCAGTGCACCGGCGATCAGGTTGAAGAGTGTGGTCTTGCCGGCACCGTTCGGGCCGATGAGGCCAAGGATCTCGCCCCTGGCGACCTTCAAGGTGCAGCCGTCGACGGCGCGAAAGCCGCCGAAGGCTTTGACCAGGCCGTCCACTTCGAGCATAGCGTCGGGATTCCTTGCAGCGGGGGCCGGCTGGGCGGCGAACGACCGCACCCCCGAGAGAGGGCGCGGCATGCAAATTTGCGTCACGTCGTGAAGCCCGACCTTAGTCGAAGCCCCGCGAACCTCAAATCAGGGCCAACCATTACGAGGCCAAGACGCCTTACCGGCCAGCAGGAAATTCGCGGCTGCCGCCGCTCCTACAAGATCCCGCAAGCCTTCGGACGACATGTAGGAGCGGCGGAAGCCGCAAACCTCCTGTAGGAGCGGCGGCAGCCGCGAACCTCCAAGCACGCCTGCACCGCGCACCGCCGCAGCCCCTCCCACACGGTCCCGCGACGCTCATCGCCGCCCATCGAGCCGCAACCAGGCCAGCCAGGCCGACACCCCGAGCGCGGCGAACATCGCCATGCCGCTGGCCAGGCCGAGCGTGCTCGACCACAGCAGTGGCGCCGCCACCGCCGAACTCACCGCGTTCAACCCGATCTGCAGAAAGCTCTGGCAGCTCGAGGCCATGCCGCGACGGTCGGGAAACAGCTCGAGCCCGAGCAGGCTCATGCTCGGCATCGCCACTGCCATGCCACAACTGAAGAGTCCGATCGGCAGCACCGACAGCGGCACCGCAGGTGCGAGCAGGCCTGACACCGCGGTGTTGATCACCACCGCGGCGAACATCAACACGAAGCCCAGGCCGACCGTCCGCAGCGACGACCAGCGCCCCGCCAGGCGCTCGGACAGCACCGAACCGATCATCATCCCGGCCACCGCCGGACCGAACAGCCACACGAAGCCGCCGCTGCCGAGGCCAAGGTGGTCAAGGATGAACACCGGGGCGGACAGCACGTAGAGGAAGAAGCCGTTGAAGTTGAGCGCCACCCCGAGCGCCAGCAGCATGAAGGCCGGGTTGCCGAAGATCGCCCGGTAGCCGCGCAGCAGGTGCAGCGGATGCAGCGGCTGGCGCTCGCCCTCGGCCAGCGTCTCGGGCAGGAAGCGCCACGTCGTCCACGCGAGCGCGAGCCCGAAAAGGGCCAGGAAGAAGAAAATCGCCCGCCAGCCTGCGAGCGCGAGCAGGCCCGCGCCCAGCATCGGCGCCAGCGCCGGAGCGAGCGCGAAGATCAGCAT
>JBEOKH010000098.1:0-2346 GCA_040275625.1 Thauera sp.
ATAGACCGTGAATTTCCAGGCCTCCTCCAGCGGCACGGCGCGGAGTTTCCCTCCAGCATTCCTCAGCACCGGGAAACCGTCGCGGTCCAGATGCGCCACCTCCAGCGTCTCGCCGCGCTTGATGCCGCGCGCATTCTGGTGAAAGCGCAGCAGGTAGCCGGGCTGGTAGCTTTTCGGGTCGCCCGCCTGCGCCTCGGTGAGGTCGAGGCGTCTCAGCACCTTCACCGGCGTTTCTTCGCGGCCGATGCGTCCGGAGGCTTTCAGCCCCTCGCGCAGCAGCGCCGTGACGTGCTCCGCCTCGCGATGCGTCGGGGCGACCACCAGCACGGATTTGCCGGTGTTCACGGCCGCGAGGTAATCGGCGACGAGCTGGCGGTAACGCTCCTCGCCCGGCGCTTCCGTGACGCAGCCCATGCGCTCCAGACGGCGGAAGCCCTCCGCGACCTCGCCGTGGCTGATGGCGCTGACCGCCTCGCGGTACGCGCCGCGCTGGCGCACGATGTCCAGCACTTCCGCCGGGCGGATACCGGCCTTTTTCTCCAGCAGCCGCAGCGCGTCGCCACGGGCGACGGAGCCGTGCTGCTTGGAGTCGCCGACCAGAATCACGCGGGCGTTCGCCTCGCCCGCCAGGGCGAAGACGCGCGCCATGTCGCGCGCGCCCATCAACCCCGCCTCGTCGATCAGGATCACCTGGTCGCGCACGCTCTCCCGCAGCTCCTTGTTGTTGAGGAGCTGCCAGACCGTTTCCGCCCCCGCGAAGCCTTCCTGGCGCAGCACGCCGCGCGAAGCGCCCGCCGTCGGCGCGAAGGCGAGCACCTTCCTGCCCTCGGCCTCGATTCCCGCGACCGCTTCCTTGAGCAGGGTCGTCTTGCCGGTGCCTGCGCCGCCCCGGATCATCGTCACCCGGTCGCGCGAGGAGAGCAGATGCACCACCGCGCCGAGCTGGTCGCGGTTAAGAGCCGGGTTGCCGATCGTCCAGTCGCGCGGCCCCAGCGGGCGGCAGACCCCCCGCCCCTCGCGCGCGAAGCCCAGCATCGCCTGCTCCTCGTCGTAGACCTCGCGGGTGGTGACGATGCGCCGGCCGTCCTTCTCGCGGCGCATCAGCGGAGCCATATCCGCTGCGCGCTTCGCCTCCTCCGGGCTGACCTGGCCGAAGCCGCGTTGCAGGGCCGTGGTTAGCCCGGAAAATTCATGAGGGCTGGCGGGCACGAGCGCAAGCCATTGATCTGGTGTATGATTTGGGTGTCGAGACCAATCCACACCGATCCGGACACACCATGCCCGCCAACGACGAAGCTACCGCCATCCTGCCCGGCCTGTCACCGATCTGTGGGCGGCAGATCGAGGCGCGCTTCGACGGTGCGTTGATGTCCTCCGATGGTGGCCTGCTGGTGTTGCGGGAGGTCGAGCAGCGGTTGGGGATCGCCCGGCGTCTCGCCGCCTGCATCCCTGACCCGCGAGCCTCTGCGCGCATCCTGCACGGGCTCGACGAGATCATCCGCTTCCGCATGCTGATGATCGCCGCCGGCTACGAGGACGGCAACGACGCCGACGCCCTGCGGACCGACCCGGTGTTCAAGCTGGCGATGGACCGGCTGCCCGAACACGGCGACCTGTGCTCGCAATCCACCGTGTCGCGCACCGAGAACCTGCCGGACCGGCACGCCCTGCTGCGCATGGGCCGCGCCATGGTCGACCACTACTGCCAGAGCTTCCGCCAGGTGCCGCGCCGCATCGTGCTCGACATCGACGACACCTTCGACGCCGTGCACGGTGGCCAGCAGCTTCGCCTGTTCAACGCCCATTACGACGAATACGGCTTCCAGCCCATCGTGGTCTTCGACGGCGAGGGGCGCATGATCGCAGCCCTCCTGCGCCCCGCCTGCCGCCCGACCGGCCGGCAGATCGTGTTCTGGCTGCGCCGCCTGATCGCGGCCCTGCGTGACAACTGGCCGCGCGTCGAAATCCTGCTGCGCGCCGACAGCCACTATTGCACGCCGGAGGTGCTGCGCTTCTGCCGCGCCGAGCGGCTCGATTACGTCCTCGGCGTCGCGCCGACCACCACGCTGCGCAAGCACGTCACCGAGCTGGAAGCCAGCACGACGGCGCGGGCCGCCCGCGCAAGCGGCGAGAAGCTGCGCCGGTTCAAGGAATTCTACGACGGCGCCGCAAGCTGGGATCGCGTCGAACGCATCATCGCCCGCGTCGAGGCCGGGCCGCAGGGCGTCGACACCCGCTTCATCGTCACCAGCCTCGACGGGGTTCGCGGCCGCACCGTCTACCAGGACATCTACTGCGCCCGCGGCCAGGCCGAGAACCACATCAAGTCCTGGAAGACCCATCTCG
>JBEOKH010000099.1:0-3918 GCA_040275625.1 Thauera sp.
AGGTGGTCGATTCGCTCAGCGAGGTGGTCGATTCGCTCAGCGAGGTGCTGTTCCGCACCGACGAGACCGGCCGGCTGGTGTTCCTGAACGACGCCTGGAAAGATCTCTCGGGCTTCGAGCTGGACTACAGCCGCCAGCATCCGCTGATCGACTTCCTGCACCCGGACGACCGCCTGCGTGCACGTGATGCGATCCGCAGCCTGCTCGCTGGCGACGGTCAGGAGTGGTCCGACGAGCTGCGCCTGCGCACGCACGCGGGGGAGATCCGCTGGGTCGGCGTGACCTGCCGTGCGCTGCGCGATCGCGCCGGCGTGCAGACCGGCATCGCGGGCACGATCGATGACATCTCGGCGCGCAAGATCGCCGAGTTCAGCCTGCGCAATCTCAACCAGGAACTCGAAACACGCGTGCGTTCGCGCACGGCCGAACTCGAAGCCGCGGTGCGCGAACTGGAGGCCTTCTCCTATTCGGTCTCCCATGACCTGCGCGCGCCGCTGCGCGCGATCGACGGCTTCGCACGCATCCTCGCCGAGGAAGCCGGGCCGCAGCTCGCGCCGCAGCACCGCGACCAGCTCGCCCGTATCCGCGCCGGCGCCGAGCGCATGGCGATCCTCATCGATGCGCTGATCGACCTCGCCACCGTCACCCGCCAGCCCCTGCGCCGCCAGGCGGTCGATCTCTCACAACTGGCCGAGATCGTGATCCGTGAGCTGCAGGGCGAAGCGCCCGAGCGCCGGGTCGCAGTCGAGATCACCCGCGACCTCACGGTGGTCGCCGACCCGACGCTGATGCACGTGCTGCTCGACAACCTGCTGCGCAATGCATGGAAGTTCACCGCGCGGACCGAGGATGCGCGCATCGTCTTCGGGGCCGCGCGCGAGGGCGGACGCATGCTGTTCTGCGTCGAGGACAACGGCGCCGGCTTCGACATGAACTACGCGGGCAAGCTGTTCCAGCCCTTCCAGCGTCTGCACGCCCAGCAGGAATTCCCCGGGACCGGCATCGGCCTGGCCACCGTGCAGCGCATCGTGAGCCGCCATGATGGCCGCGTGTGGGCGAGCGCCGAAGCGGGCGCCGGGGCGCGCTTCTGCTTCACGCTGGGGCATTGAGTGGAGGCGGTGGGCGTACGACCGAGCCCGGGGCAAACGAGACAAAGGTCTCAACCGCATTTGTTGCACTGCAGTACAATGGATCGATTCCAATGCGGATCGTGTATCCGCAATGATCTTGCCGCACTCCTATCTGCCGCACTCCACTAGGACTTCAGGTGGCCACCATGAAAGAAAAGCACTATCTGACCCCGCTTCTCGAACCACGCTCGGTCGGCATCATCGGCGCCAGCGAACGCGAGGCTTCGCTCGGCAGCGTGCTGATGCGCAACATGCTTGAGGCTGGCTACAAGGGCAAGCTGTTCGCCATCAATCCCAAGCACGACAAGGTGCATGGCGTGACGTGCTACAAGTCGGTCGAAGACGTGCCCCAGCGTCTCGATCTCGCAGTGGTTGCGGTGCGCGCCGAGAAGGCGCCGGCGCTGATGGACGCCTGCGGTCGCGCCGGGGTCAAGGCCGTGATCCTTTTGTCGGGCGGCTTCTCCGAGTCCGGCCCGCGCGGCGCGCTGCTCGAGCGCCAGGTCATCGAGGCCGCCCACCGCCACCGCATCCGCCTGCTCGGCCCCAACTGCCTGGGGATCATGCGTCCGCAGCTCGGCGTGAACGCCACCTTCGCCCATGCCAGCGCACTCAAGGGCAGCATCGGCCTGATCTCGCAGTCGGGCGCGCTGTGCGCGGCAATCCTCGACTGGGCCAAACCGAACAACGTCGGCTTCTCCACCGTGGTCTCGCTCGGCTCCTCGTCCGACATCGACTTCGGCGAAGTCCTCGAATACATGATCTCCGACCCGCGCACCGAGAGCATCTTCCTCTACGTCGAAGGCATCCGCGACGCCCGCCGCTTCATGAGCGCGCTGCGCGGCGCGGCGCGGGTCAAGCCGGTGCTGCTGATCAAGGCCGGCCGCCACCCCAACGCGTCGCGCGCGATCCTGTCGCACAGCGGCGCGCCGCTCGGTGACGACGCGGTGTTCGACGCCGCGCTGCGCCGCGCCGGTGTGATCCGCCTTTACAACATGGGCCAGCTCTTCGCGGCCGCGAACGCGCTGTTCTCGCACTTCCGCCCGCGCGGCAACCGGCTGGCGATCATCACCAACGGTGGTGGCCCGGGGGTGATGGCCGCCGACCGTGCGGCCGACATTGGCATCCCGCTCGCCGACCTGTCCGAAGCCACGGTCGAGAAGCTCAACGCCTGCCTGCCCGCGGGCTGGTCGCATGGCAACCCGATCGACATCCTCGGCGATGCCGGACCCGAGCGTTTTCGTGCCGCCCTCAAGGCGGTGCTCGAGGGCCCGAACGTCGATGGCGTGCTGGTCATGCTGACGCCGCAGGCGGTCACCGACCCCACCGGCGTGGCCGATGCGGTGATCGAACTCGAGAAGACCGCCGACAAGCCGGTGCTGGTGTGCTGGATGGGCGAGGAGCTCGTCGGCGAGGCGCGCGGCAAGTTCAGCGCCGCCGGCATCCCGCACTTCCGCACGCCCGAGCCGGCGGTCGAACTGTTCAGCCACATCTCGGCGTACTACCAGAACCAGAAACTGCTGATGCAGACGCCGTCCTCGCTGTCGCACCTGCCCGCACCCTCGATCGAGAGCGCGCGCCTGGTGATCGAGATGGCGCTTTCCGAGCGCCGCAAGAAGCTCAACGAGATGGAGTCGAAGGCCCTGCTGGCCGCTTTCCGCATCCCCATCGCGCAGACCGTGGTCGCGCGCTCGGCGGCCGAGGCGATGGTGCTCTCCGCCGAGATCGGCCTGCCGGTGGTGATGAAGATCGACTCGCCGAACATCGTGCACAAGTCCGAGGTCGGCGGCGTGCGCCTGAACATCCGCAGCCTGGCGGCGGTGCGCTCGACCTATCAGGAGATCATCGACGAGGTCAAGCGCGCACAGCCCGACGCCACGATCAACGGCATCGCGATCGAGCCGATGATCCAGAAGCGCAACGGCCGCGAGCTGGTGGTCAGCGTCAAGCGCGACGCGGTGTTCGGCCCGGCGATCACCTTCGGCGAAGGCGGCAACATGGTCGAGGCCAACCGCGACGTGGCGGTCGCCCTGCCGCCGCTCAACAGCTTCCTGGTCAAGGACATGATCCGCTCGACGCACATCGCGGCCCGCCTCGGCGAGTTCCGCAACATGCCGGCGGTGGACATGGGCGCGCTCGAGCTCGTGCTGCTGCGGATCTCCGAGATGGTCTGCGAGCTGCCGTGGATCACCGGAATGGAGATCAACCCGCTGATCGTCGACGAGAACGGCGTGGTCGCGGTCGACGCGAGCATCGTGGTCGACAACGTGTCACCGACGGCGGACCGCTACGACCACATGGCGATTCATCCCTACCCCTCGCACCTGATCAGCACGTGGACGGTACCTGACGGCACCGCGGTGACGATCCGTCCGATCAAGCCCGAGGACGCCGAGCTCGAGGTCGACTTCGTGCGTACCCTGTCGGCCGAGACCAAGTACTACCGCTTCATGAACACGATGCGCGAGCTGCCGCCGGCGATGGTTGCGCGCCTCACCCAGATCGACTACGACCGTGAGATGGCCTTCCTCGCCACGCTCGAGACCGACGGCATCGAGAAGGAGATCGGGGTGTGCCGCTACGCGGTCAACCCGGACGGCGAATCCTGCGAGTTCGCGGTCGTGGTGGCCGACGACTGGCAGCATCGCGGCCTCGCCCGCAAGTTGATGGGTGTGCTGATCGAGACCGCGCGCAGCCGCGGCATCCAGTACATGAACGGGGTGTTCCTCGCCAACAACGAGCGCATGCTCAAGTTCGTGCAGAAGCTCGGCTTCGTGCTCAGCAACGACCC
>JBEOKH010000100.1:0-2636 GCA_040275625.1 Thauera sp.
GTTGTTACCCATCAAACAACCCGTCTGATCTGCACAAGGCAAGGTGGGTGCGCTGAACGCTTACGACGGTCACAGCGATCCGCGACTGAAGGACGGCAATCGAGGCGAATTCGACACGTGCAAGTACCGGTCTCCATGGCCGTAAGCGCGGTACCGCACTTACGGCCACCCCACAGGGTCGTGCCCCTCCGCTGGGTCAAGGGCAGGCTGGAAAAAATCCGCAGCCTGCCCTTGACCCAGATCCGAGGCTTCTCTTCCCCACGCGTCAAGCGTATCCATTTCCCTCAAAACAATCACCCTCGGAGCGCGTCGCCGCGCCGTCGCGACGCAGCCCAGCCTCGTTCGATCACTGCCTGCATCGCGCGGATTGCCGGCTCCTGCGCATCTCCTGGATCCGTTTCAGTGAGCGAAAAAGGGTCTGGTTTCCTGAGCGGCGAGGCCAGTGAACCAGGCGTCGGGAGCATCAAGAACTGGCAGCGTTGGTAAGTCGCGCTGGAGATCCTTCTGTGCCACCGCGACACGCCGGAAGCCTTGCCGGCCCCGAACGCCTGAACGCCTGCTCAAAGAGCGATCGGAGTTCGGCGACCAGCGGACGCGGATCATCTGCCGCCTGACCAGCGCCCATAATGATTGCCATTTCCCGGCCAACCCCCAAGCCGTTGCAAGGCGCCCGCGGGACGACCGCGCTACCCGACGATGCGGCAGTCAAAAGACCGAAAAAGCTCATGGTCAAGGGCCTGGCAGGCCAATTGCACGTCACGCTTCAGAGCATCGCCCGCTTGGATGCCGAGATGTCGGCGTGCGCGCCGACCTTGCTGATAGAATTTGTCGGCGGGCGTGCCCGGCACTTATTCGCGGCCCTGCCCTCACTCGGGCGAGCAACTAGATTGGGTCGATTCCCCAGCGTGCATGCCGACCCTAATGATCGTCAGCGGCAGCAATTGCAATGGGCAACTGCGCGGGCAACGGGAACCGGCAGTTGCTCCCCGCGCATCTCCCTGTCCAAGGACCGCCAGTGAATAATGCGACCCTGATCCGAAAGCTCGCCGACATCGTTGGTGCCGGGCAGTTGTTGAGCACGCTCGAGGCGATGGCGCCTCATCTCGGCGATTGGCGTGGTCGCTATCAAGGCGTAGCCATATGCGTGGTCCGTCCGGCCAGTACTGCCGAGGTGGCGGCGGTGGTGGGGGTCTGCGCCCAGGCCGGCGTGCCGATGGTCCCGCAAGGAGGCAATACCAGTCTTTGCGGAGCGGCGACCCCAGGACGGGAAGCGTTGGCGGTAGTGATTAGCCTGTCGCGGCTCAAGCGGGTGCGGGCCATCGATCCGGCGAACAACACCATGACCGTCGAGGCGGGCTGCGTCCTGCAGACGTTGCAGAACACAGCGGCGCAGGCGGGACGCCTGTTTCCGCTGTCGCTGGCCGCCGAGGGCAGTTGTCAGATCGGCGGTAACCTGTCCACCAACGCTGGTGGCGTGCAGGTTCTGCGCTACGGCAACACCCGGGATCTGACGCTCGGTCTGGAGGTGGTCCTGCCGAGTGGCGAGGTGTGGAATGGGCTCCGCGGCCTGCGCAAGGACAACACCGGCTACGACCTCAAGCAGTTGTTCATCGGCGCCGAGGGGACGCTGGGAATCATTACCGCGGCGGTGCTCAAACTCTTCCCCTTACCGCGAGCGACGGTGACCGCCTGGCTGGCGATCGCCTCGCCGGCGCTGGCGGTGCGGCTGCTCGCCGACCTGCAAAGCCGTTTCGGCGCCCTGCTGACTGCCTGCGAGCTGGTTTCGGACGTCGCCCTGGGCCTGGTCCGCAAGCATATGCCGGGTCTGCAGCCCGCCCTCTCGGCGAGCCCCTGGCACCTGCTGATTGAAGTCTCTGGTGGTGGTGATGACGATGACGCCAGGCGGCACGCGCTCGAAACCTTCTTGGCCGAGGCACTGGAGAGCGGCACGATCCGCGACGCAGTGCTGGCGCAGAGCGGCGAGCAGGCCAGAGGGCTGTGGGCCTTGCGCGAGAACATTGGAGAAGCGCAGAAGATCGAAGGGCTGAGCATCAAGCACGACGTTTCGGTCCCAATTTCCCGCATCCCGGAGTTTGTCGAACGCGCCGACCGGCAACTCGCGCAGGCGTTTCCGGACATTCGCATCGTTGCCTTCGGGCACCTCGGCGACGGTAATCTGCACTACAACCAGTCGAAATCAGAAGCCGGCGAGAACTCCGCGTTCATTGGCGCACAGCCGGCGGTCAACCGCGTCGTTTACGACCTCGTCCATGAACTCGGTGGCAGCATCAGCGCCGAACACGGGATCGGGCAGTTGAAGCGCGAAGAACTGTTGCGCTACAAGAGCCCGGTGGAAATCGAAATGATGCGGGCGATCAAGCGAACGATTGATCCGCTGGGCTTGATGAATCCCGGCAAGGTGCTTTGAGCGGGCGAGCGCTCCGGCGAGAGATCCGCTGCTCGATCCATGGCGAACCATGGAACCGGCTGGCGCGTGGGAAGACGGATTCACGATGGTTGTCTGCGCTGCCAGCGCCAACTCCGCGATTGACAGCGCCTGACGCCGGTACGTATACTCCGCAACGGTAAGTATTCGGTGAACCCGTAGTCCAGGTCTGGCCTTGAAGAGCGGCGCT
>JBEOKH010000101.1:0-5614 GCA_040275625.1 Thauera sp.
TCGAGCCCATGCCCACGCCCTCGGTTGCCGTGGTGGCGTACCCGAACGTCAGCCCATTTCACCTCTCGGTGCCGTGCATCCTGTTCGGCGACATACTGCCCGGTGAGCAACTCTTCTCGCTCACCGTCTGTGCCGCCGAGGACGGGCCGATCGCGGCCGCGCATGGGATGAGCGTCGCCCCTGGCGCCGGGCTCGAAGCGCTGGCGAACGCCGACATCGTCATCGTGCCTGGCTGGGACGACCCGGCGCTGCCGCCCTCACCGGCGCTGATCGCCGCCCTCCGGGCCGCTCATGTCCGGGGCGCGCAGATCGTCGGGCTGTGCCTGGGCAGCTACGTGCTCGCCTATGCGGGCCTGCTCGATGGGCATCGCGCCTCGACGCACTGGGAGTATGAGCAGGACTTCATGTCCCGCTTCCCGCGCGTGCAACTCGACACCAACGCGCTTTATGTCGACGAGGACCGCCTCGTCACCTCGGCCGGCACTGCCGCCGGTCTCGATTGCTGCCTTTACCTCATCCGCCAGCACCACGGCAGCGCCATCGCCAACCGGGTCGCGCGACGTATGGTCGTGCCCACGTATCGCGAGGGTGGGCAGGCGCAGTTCATCGAGCGGCCCGTACCCGTCAACACCCAGGACGCCCGCATCAACGTGTTGCTGGACTTCCTTCGCCAGAACCTG
This sequence comes from Thauera sp., assembly GCA_040275625.1. Taxonomy (GTDB): domain Bacteria; phylum Pseudomonadota; class Gammaproteobacteria; order Burkholderiales; family Rhodocyclaceae; genus Thauera. The sequence goes on from JBEOKH010000101.1 coordinate 681, forward strand.
GGCAGCGCCCACACGCTCGACGCGCTCGCGTCACGGACACGCATGAGCCGGCGCACCTTCACACGCAACTTTCAGAAGGCGACCGGGATGTCGGTGGGCGACTGGCTGCTCGCCGAGCGCATGCGCCGCACGCAGGAGTTGCTCGAAGTGAGCGCTCACCCCATCGAGCGCATCGCCGAACTGGTCGGCTTCCGAACCGCAACCGCGCTGCGCCAGCAGTTCAAGCAGGCGTTCGGGGTGACGCCGGCCGAGTGGCGCCGGAGTTTTCGGATGGATGACGCCTAATCGGTCGTGGCTCGCGCCGCTACGCACGAGCGAGTGGGTCGTTTATGCCAAGCGACCCTGCGCCGGTCCCGGGGCGGTCCTCGCCTGCCTGTCGCGCTACACCCATCGCGTGGCGATCTCGAACCGTCGCCTGGCGTCGCTCGACGCCGATGTCGTCTCCTTCCGCTGGAAGGACTGCCGCGCCAAGGGGCGCACCCGCCACAAGACGATGACGCTCACCGCCGAGGAGTTCATGCGCGGCTTCCTGCTGCACGTGCTGCCGTGCGGCTTCCATCGCATCCGACACTACGGATTGCTCGCCAACGCGGGGCGGCGACCCAACCTGGCGCGTGCGCGCGAGCTGCTTGGTGCAACGCCTCCAGACGAGCCACGCACCATCGCCTCGGCGCCTGAAGCAGCTGCGCTGTCGACCACGCCCCCCCCGGCTTCGTGTGCCGCTGCTGCGGATCGGCGATGCGCGTCATCGAGACCTTCGCTCGGGGTGCGACGATCCGCGCGCCACCGCCGCACGGGGCAAGCGCATGACCGGGCATCCATTCAATGCCCCCAGCCACACGCCAGCACCCGGTCGGATGAGGTCGCTCGGGAGCGGCTGTCCTCTCGATGAAGATCCGCATCGCGCTTTGCTCCGCTGCCACGCACTCCCTGCCGCCGAGGGTCAGCACCGGCCTCGCGTAACGTGCTGCACTTGGCGCAGCACCATGCACATCGCGTACCTGTGCGATTGGGCTGCGCTCAAATGCCCATAGCGCCGCGCCCCGACTGAACGGCCTCGCCTCGTTTCGCGGTTTCCTCCCTGGCGCTTTGTCCAGCGCCTGCCCGTCCGGCTCGGGCAGGCCATCGATTGTCGCGAGGGAGGGCAGGCGTCGAACAAAGCTAGACCAATCCGGCCGTTGGACTCAGGTGCAGTGTCAGGCGGCAATGCAGCGGTCACCTGCCGTTCCGTCGCAAATTGCGATGAGCGGCAGTTTGCCGACTTTCCGAACTCGCATAACCGACCCCTATGCGCAGGACGCAACCATGAGCAGTTGCCTGGGTATTGTCGGTGCCGACCGTGATTCGGTAACGATTCAGGCCGGCACCATCTGCGCATGGTTTCAAAGCGATTTCAGGAAGCGCATGAGCGAATCCGGGGCCTGGAACCGACGGATGTTGGTGTCGGGCGGGTCGAGCCGCGCGAGGGCCTTCTCCTTCATTGCGAGGTCGGCCTCGACGTAGCGGTAAGTGGTCGTGGTGCTCTCGTGGCCGAGCCAAAGGGCAGTCGCATCTGTTGCGCCCCGCACGCGACAGGTGTCGCCCCCGCTGCGACAGTCGTCCGCCGCACGAAGCGCCCCAGGCGCCCTGTCAGAGCCTGCCCAGTTGATATCAAGTAGCTGTTTTTATTGCTTCTTCCAGGAGCAATAAAAACCTGGAACAGCAGTGGCACCGAAGTTGCAATGCAAGCCCCAGACGCAGTGGCAACGCGGGGCGAGCACGGACAGCACGGCCAACCCCGCTTCCCGACCACGGCGCGACCAAGCGACCCAATCGACGAGGAGGCTTTGCAGCGATGGAAGCGACAAGCGAGCAACTGCTGTGGATGTACGAAAAGATGATCGAGATCCGGGAGTACGAGGAGACCATGGCCAGGGTCTACCTCGAGGCCAAGCTCCCGCCGAAGATCCAGAAGGGCCTGGCCTTCGACATCGGCGCCGGCCCGGTGCCCGGCGAGATGCACCTGGCCGCCGGCCAGGAACCGGTCGCGGTCGGCGTGTGCGCCCACCTGCGCCGTGACGACACCGTGGTCGGCGCCCACCGCCCGCACCACTTCGCCATCGCCAAGGACGTCGGCCTGAACGCGATGACCGCCGAGATGTTCGGCAAGGCCACCGGCCTGGGCCGCGGCAAGGGCGGCCACATGCACCTGTTCGATCCGGCGGTGAAGTTCTCCTGCAGCGGCATCGTCGGTGCCGGCGCGCCGCAGGCCTGCGGCGCCGCGCTGGCGGCGAAGAAGCTCGGCACCGACGCGGTGGCGATCGCCTTCTTCGGCGAGGGCGCCGCCAACCAGGGCGCCTTCCACGAGGCACTGAACCTCGCCGCGCTGTGGAAGCTGCCGGTGGTGTTCGTGGTCGAGGACAACAAGTACGGCATCTCGGTCGAGAAGTCCGCTTCCACCGCGATCGCCTCCAACGCCGATCGTGCCGTGGCCTACGGCATGCCGGGCGTGCTGGTGGAGAGGAACGACGCGCTGGCGGTGTTCGAAGCCGCCGGCGAGGCGGTGGCGCGTGCCCGCCGCGGCCAGGGTCCGACCCTGATCGAGGTCAAGACCGATCGCTACTTCGGCCACTTCCAGGGCGACCCCGAGACCTACCGCCCCAAGGGCGAAGCCAAGGAGTTGCGCCAGCACGACCCGATCCCGGCGCTCGGCGCCACGCTGCGCGCGTGCGGCCTGCTCGACGACATGGCCGACGCCGCGCTGCGCGAACGCGTGTCGGCGCGCGTGCAGGCCGCCTACGACTTCGGCCGCAACAGCCCCTACCCGGAACCGCAGGACGCGCTGCTGCACGTCTTCGCCGAATAAAGACCAGGAGACCGCAATGAGCACGACCACCACCACCCGCCGCCTCACCATGACCCAGGCGATCTCGGAAGCGACCGCACAGGAGATGGCGCGCGATGCGCGCGTCTTCGTCATGGGCGAGGACGTCGGCAAGTACGGCGGCATCTTCAGCGCCACCACCGGGCTGCTCGAGCAGTTCGGCCCGGAACGCGTGATGGACACGCCGATCTCGGAGACCGGCTTCATGGGCGCCGCGCTCGGCGCTGCAGCCGAAGGAATGCGGCCGATCTCGGAGCTGATGTTCGTCGACTTCTTCGGCGTCTGCTTCGACCAGATCTACAACCACATCGCCAAGAACCACTACATGTCGGGGGGTGCCTGCAAGTATCCGCTGGTGATCACGACCGGCATCGGCGGCGGCTACAACGACGCCGCGCAGCACTCGCAGTGCCTGTACTCGATCTTCGCCCACGTGCCCGGCCTCAAGGTGGTGGTGCCGTCCAACGCCTACGACGCCAAGGGCCTGATGACGTCCGCGATCCGCGACGACAACCCGGTGGTCTTCCTCTACCACAAGGGCATCATGGGACTGAGCTGGATGTCCTATTTCGAGGGCAGCACCAACGAGGTCCCGGAAGCGCAATACACCATCCCCTTCGGCCAGGCACGGGTGGTGCGCGAAGGCCGCGACCTTACCATCGTGACCCTGTCGCAGATGGTGCAGAAATCGGTGCTGGCCGCCGACCAGCTCGCCGCCGAGGGCATCTCCGCCGAGGTCATCGACCTGCGCACCCTGGTGCCGCTCGATCGCGCCGCGGTGCTGGCCTCGGTGGCGAAGACCGGCCGCCTGCTGGTCGCCGACGAGGATTACCTCAGCTACGGGTTGTCTGGCGAGATTGCCGCGCTGGTCGCCGAGAACCTCGACACCCTGCGTCTCAAGGCCCCCGTGCGCCGCCTCGCAGTGCCCGATGTGCCCATTCCGTTCAGCCGCCCGCTCGAGCAGTTCGCCATTCCGCAGGTGGACAACATCGTCGCCAGCGCGCGCGGCCTGATGAGCTTCAAGCTCGACTAATCAACCAGGAGACACAACATGACCGACATCATCCTCGACGACGCGGTGTGGACCGACGTCGATGAAGGCACCGAAGCCCTGCTGCAGGAATGGCAGGTGAAGGAAGGCGATCACGTGGAGGCTGGACAGGTGCTGGCAGTGGCCGAACTGGTCAAGACCAGCCAGGAGATCTTCGCGCCGTCGTCCGGCCGCATCGTCAAGCGCTGCGTGGCGGAACAGGACACCTTCGGCCGCGGCGCAGTGCTCGCGCAGCTGGAGGCCTGAGCCATGGCAGCGAGCGCGGCAGCGAGCGCCGCCCTCTCCCCCACCGCCTCGGCCGAGCGCCGTACGGTTGCGCTCAGCGGACTGCGGGGCGCGATGGCGCGCAACATGGCGCAGGGCTGGCAGGCGCCGCGGGTGGCGCACTCGGTCGACGTGGATCTGAGCCGCATCGAAGCCCTGCGCGCCGAACGTGCCGCTGCAGGCGAGAAGCTCAGCGTGAACGCCTTCGTGATCCATGCGGTGGCGCGGGCGCTACGCAGCCATCCGCGGCTGAACGCGCTGATGCGCGAGAAGGAAGTCGAGCTGATCGGCGACATCAACATTGGTGTTGCGGTCGCGCTCGACGAGGGGCTGATGGTGCCGGTGATCCGTCAGGCGGACACCAAGTCAGTGGCGATGCTGGCGGCGGAAACCCGCCAGCTGGCCGACGGCGCGCGAGCCGGCGTGCTCACGGGCGGCGCCTACCAGCGCGGCACCTTCACCGTGACCAACCTCGGCAGCACCGCGGTCGATCGCTTCAGCCCGGTCATCAACCCGCCGCAGGTCGCCATCCTCGGCGTCGGGCGAACCCGCCAGCAAGCGACGGTGAGGGACGGCACGATCGTTGCCGCCCCGCTCGCCAATCTGACCCTGGTGTTCGACCACCGCGCGGTGGATGGCTACCCGGCGGCGCTCTTCCTCGGCGAACTCGTGCGCCGGCTGGAACAGGCGGCGTTCGACTGATGCCGGCCGCAGCCCTCGCCCCCACCGCCGTCGCACGCCCGCCGCGCGGCGCGG
>JBEOKH010000102.1:0-2869 GCA_040275625.1 Thauera sp.
ACTGGTGGTGCGGCTCATGCGGCGCGTTGGCGCATGAGGTCGGCGAGGGGCGGCACTTTGCCGGCGTTGGTGAGGCGGCCGGTGAGATAGGCCCAGAAGGAGGCGCAGAGCATTCGGCAGGTTTTCTTCAGACTGCTGAAGGTGTCGCGGCACTGGCGGCTGAGGTCACTGCGGGTACCACCGCTGATTTTGCGCACCTTGACGTAAGCGATATCGGATAAGTTCTTCGATCTTCAGAGGCTCTTAGCCCGGCAAATAAGTTCCTAGAAACACGAAAGACTTCTTACTGACCGCTTATCATCGCGTCGTGAAGTACGCTTTCGACACCTCCTGCGCGAACTGCCCCCAGAGTTCTTTGCTGCCCCGTGGCCGGCGAGATGGATTGCTTATGGCCCAGGAGGTATTCTTTTGTGGTCACGCTGTGCAGGTAGAAGCGTTGCGCGTTCGGGTCTTTGGTAAGCGTTCAGCCGATCCACCTATAAAAGAGCCGATAGGTGGAGCAACCTCCCGGTTTTCGACAGGAGGAAGAGATGACCAAAGGAGGGGAACTGGAAGCACGCTGGCGAAGACATGTTGACGCCTGGCGGGCGAGCGGGGGCACACAAACTGCGTACTGCAAGGAGCACGGGCTGAGAAGTCATTCGCTCAGTTACTGGCACCTGCGCTTTTCGGGGGAGTCAGGCTCAAGCGGGACGAGGGGAGGAGGCACGCTGACCCTGGTTCCGGCGGCCCTGGTTGCCGGTCCCGTGGCGTCTACACCCAGTCTGTCGCTCCACAGCCCTGAAGGCTGGCGACTCGACTTTGCCGCCCTGCCGCCTGCCGGGTGGCTGAACACCTTGTGGGCAGAGCGCTCATGAGCCCGTCTTTGGGGGCGGCGCCCGAGCGTATCTGGTTGGCCGTCGAAGCGGTGGACATGCGTCTGGGCATCGATGGGCTGTCGGCCCGCATTCAGGCCAGCCTCGGGCGTACGCCCTGTGACGGCACCGCCTACGCCTTCACCAACCGGCGACGCAGCCGGCTCAAACTGCTGGTCTGGGACGGCACCGGGGTCTGGCTGTCGCAACGCCGGTTGCACCGGGGCGCCTTCACCTGGCCGCGCGCGAGCGACCCGGTCTTCGCCCTCACCGCGGCGCAATGGCGTTGGCTGATCGCTGGCGTAGACTGGCAACGCCGCGACGTTCCGGCACCCGCCCATTGGCAGGTTTAGCCGGATCCCATCGCTAAAAAAGCATGTCGAATCCGCCACTTCGCTGTCTTTCAGACCCGCTTCACGGTATAATGCCGAATGGATTTGGCCAGCGAACTTGCCCCCTTCTCTCCCTCGCCGGAACTGCTGTTGTGGACCGAAAATCGGGTCGGCGGACTGCTCGAAGAACTCAAGACTCGCGAGACCGAAATTCACTGGCGCGATGCCAAGATCGAGAAGCTCACCCTCGAACTGCTCTATTTGCGGCGGATGAAATTCGGCGTGAAGAGCGAGTCTCTGGCGCTGCCCGAACGGGACCTCTTCGAAGAAAGCCTGACCGCCGACCTCGCCGCCTGCGAAGCCCACCTGGAGCAGGAGCGTCAGGCGGCCGACATGGGGCCACCTCTGCCGCCCGCCGAGAAGCCCAAACGCGAACGCGCCGGCCGTCAGCCCCTGCCGGTGCAGTTGCCGCGTGTCGAGCACCGGCACGAGCCCGACAGCTGCACCTGTGGCCAATGTGGTCAGGCGCTGGTGCAAATCGGCGAGGACGTGACCGAAAAGCTCAGCATCGTCCCTGCCGAGTTCTTCGTCGAGCGTCACATCTACCCGAAATACGCCTGCCGTCCCTGCGAGACGATCACCGCCGTGCCGGCTGTGGCTTCGGTCATCGACGGTGGTCTGGCAACGCCGGCGTTGCTGGCCTGGGTCATGGTCAGCAAGTACGTGGATCATCTGCCGCTCTATCGCCTGGAACGCCAGGCCGCCCGCTCGGGAGTGATCCTGTCCCGCTCCACCCTGGCCGACTGGGTGGGCCGTATCGGCGTCGCCCTGGAACCGCTCTGGCAGCGCCTCACCGAGCTGCTGCGCCAGTGCACGGTGCTGCATGCCGATGAAACCCCGGTGCAGCAACTCGATCCGGGCCGGGGAAAGACCAAACGGGCCTATCTGTGGGCGTATCGCAGCAATGCCCTGGGAGCCGATCCGCCGATCGTCGTCTTCGACTACCAGCCCGGCCGGGGCGGAAAGTACGTGGTCGAGTTCCTCGGCAAGTGGCACGGTGCGCTGATGGTCGATGAGTTCGCGGGCTACCAGGGGCTGTTTCGCGGCGAGGTGATCGAACTCGCCTGCATGGCTCATGCCCGGCGCAAGTTCTTCGACCTCCATCAGGCGAATGGGAGCCCCGTCGCCGCCGAGGCGCTGCGCCGCTTCGGCGAGTGGTATGCCATCGAGGCGACGATCCGGGAGAAGAGCGTAGAGGAGCGGGCCCGAAGACGAAAGGAAACCAGTCAGCCGTTGCTCAAAGCCTTTCATCTGTGGCTCCTGAGCACCCGCCAGTCGGTTGCCGACGGGGGCGCGCTGGCCAAGGCGATCGACTACAGTCTGCGGCGCTGGTCAGCCTTGGCCCGTTATGCCACCAATGGCTTCTACCCGATCGATAACAACCCGATCGAGAATGCCATTCGTCCCATCGCCATCGGAAGGAAGAACTGGCTGTTTGCCGGTTCCGAGGCCGCCGGCCAGCGCGCCGCAGCGATTCAGTCCCTGCTCGAAACCGCACGCATGAATGACATCGAGCCCATGGCCTGGCTGACCAACACCCTGGAAAAACTCCCCTCCTGGCCGAACAGCCGCATCGACGAGTTGTTGCCTCTCAAGCCGCTCAACAATCCAGCGTGATCCTGC
>JBEOKH010000103.1:0-1935 GCA_040275625.1 Thauera sp.
AGACGGTCATCATCAAGGCGCTCGGGTCGGTGGCGAAGGTCTGTTGGTCCACCGAGCGTACGCTTGATCCGTCCGGCGTTTTCTCGACCATCACGATCTCGTCGTTGAACACGTCGGAGAGCACGATGGCCGAGTGTGTGGAGATCAAGACGTCGTTGGCCGTATTGCCAATCGCGTCATCAATGATGTCGATGATTTCGCGTTTCCACTTGTCGTTGAAATGCGTTTCCGGTTCGTCGAGCAGCAGCAGCGCATCGTGTTGGCCTTGGAGCAAATGGAACAGGGCCATTCGCCCCAACACCATCTGCTCGCCATCGGAGAGTTCCTCGTAGCGCAACACGCCAACGTCCTGGTCTTGCGCGCTCGGGCTGGTATCTGAACCAACTTTCGCTTGTCGCCGCAAGCGCAACTCGACATCGTCAAACAATCCGGCCTGATGCAGATCCGCCAGCCTGGCAAACCGCTCAAAGGCCGTTACGTCACGCCCGCCAAGCAGCGACCACAGCGCTTCGCCCTGCGTCGTGCTGATGCTCAGGCCGTCGTTGGGCATCAGCGTTGGCACATCCTGGCCGCTGAATGTCCCCTTGAGGTCAAAATAGAGCGTGCGACGCGATTCGGTGGGATGTGGCTCGCCAATCACCTCGCCGGCACACAACAGCCAGTCGTGCGCCGTCTCGCGCAAGACCCGGCTCCAGGACCTGGCTTGCAGACGACAACGGAAGGCCACCGACACCAGGTGATGCCAGCCGCCGCGCTCCAGCAGGGCTTGCAGTGGCGAAATACTGTAGGCGCCACCAATCAGAGCATCCACTTCAGCGCTTCGTGGATAGTCCGCCGTTGCCACGAAGGCCTCCGGCAGCGCTACGGCCAGCAGGGCGCACTTGAGCAAGATCGGATTCAACAGGATGGGGCGTCGGAACAGGGCAGACGGCAAGGTCGTCACCGAAGTGGCCTCATCCGGCCCAAGCTCTGTAACTTCCTCTTGCTCGCCAGTCGGAAGCATGACTTCCTGGGCATCTGTCCAGCCGACCGGCCGTTCGCTGGCGGGGTCGTGGATATCCTCGGCGGTGCCCGAGTCGAAGCCCGAGGCATCGTGGTGGCGGTGCCAGATCGATCGCCACGGCCGCAGATCGCCGGTGGTATAGGCCAGGACGGCCTTCGGCAAGGCAATGCCGGCACTCTGCGGCCAGGAACCCTGCCGGATCAGTGGAGTGAAACCCTCCGGGCCGCGGGCCGCGCTGGCGCGCATCAGGGTGATGGCGTCTTCGAAGCGCTCGGCGGACGTGTCATCGGGCCAATGAAAACCCTCGGATACCCACAGGCTGGCCTCGCCCCTGGTGCCGGGGCAATCGACCACCAACGTGTAGTGATCCGGCCGGCCGCGGCGGCCCAACTCGTAGATCAGACTGACCGGGAACGGCGGCAAGCGCTCGTCGGCCAACGCCAGAAAGACTTCGGCCACCGCGCGCAGCAGGTTGGACTTGCCGCTGCCGTTCACGCCGACGACAAAGCGGATGGCGCACTCGCGCTGCAACGGCGATCCGCTGGCGAAACGCAGCGCCAGGTCCTTGATCGGTGGGTAATGGCGCAGATGCAGATAGCGCAGCCTCATTCATCCACCTCTCCAGGAGGAGAGAGAGCACGACGCAAAGCCTCGACATCCGCGAACTGCGTATGTTCGTCGTCGCGCAGCGGCCGGAAGGCTTGCAGGTACTGGCGCTCGAGCGTGAGGGGGTTGACGTGGGGCAGCGTGATCCTGGCAATCAGACCGAGAGCGGCCAACTGGCTCAGCGTGCGGCGAATGCGGTCGGGTGAGTACGAGAAGCCGGCCAATTGCTCGGTGAGGGCGTCGTCGGCGCAGAACGCGGCAAACGCGTCCGGGTCGTCGGCCAGCAATGGCTGGGCCGTGTAGGCGACGAAGGCGGAGAACACACG